>DATGXU010000267.1:0-4692 GCA_035298685.1 Magnetospirillum sp.
ACCGACAGCTTTCATGGCCCGCGCGCCGCCTACATCTTCCGCCGCTTCGGCCTGGCGGTGACGGTCGACACGGTTCGCCCCGAAGCACCTGGCTTGCGCTGGCGGATCGCCCATCTGCGCGAGGCGGCGGCGCTGCCCTGGACCATGCTGCGGGTCGAGGCGCGCCGCCTCCTGATTTCGGGCTAACTTCCCTGCAGGCTGCGGGACTGCTTCAGCGAGTGCTTGGACAGGATGTCCGACAGTTCGTCGAAATCCAGCGGCTTGCTCAGCAGGGCGCGGGCGCCGCATTCGGCGGCGATGCGTTCGTCCAGCCGCTCGTCGTAACCGCTGTACAGAACGCAGGGCAGGTTGGGGTGGCGCAGCCGGATGGCGCGGATCAGTTCGGTGCCGCAGGTTTCCGGCATGATCTGGTCGGACAGCACCACATCGAACCGGCTGTCGCGCGCCAGCATGCTCAGCGCGTCGGCGGCATTGCCGCACTGGGTGATGGTCCAGCCGCGGCGCCGCAACGCCTCGGCCACGGCGTCGGACGCCTCGGGGTCGTCGTCGACAATCAGCACCCGGCCATGGGCGGGTTCGGCCGAATGGGGGCCGGCCGGGGGTTTCGCATCCTTTTCCTCGTCCAGCGCGGGCAGGACGATTTCCACGTCGGTGCCGGCACCGGGGCGCGAGCGCACGATGATGGCGCCGCCGTGGTTGAGAATGATGCCCTGGACGACGGCCAGCCCCAGTCCGCTGCCCCGGGCGCGGCCCTTGGTGGTGAAGAACGGCTCGAAGGCGCGGTCCAGCAGGCTGGCCTCCATGCCGGGGCCATTGTCCGACACGATCAGCGAGACATAGCGGTGATCCGTTACCATGCCGCCGGAAATGGCCCAATTGGTCCCCTCGGCATCGGTCCACACCTCGACGTCGCCCGTGCCCGAGGATGCCAGCCGGGCGACGGCCGGACGATGCAGGTCGGTTTCGCCCAGGCCGACGACGATGCCGCCGTCGCACCCTTCCATGGCGTCGCGCGCATTGACGCACAGGTTCATGAGCACTCGGCCCAATTGCGCCTTGTCGGCTTCGACCACCACTTCGGGCGTGGCGATTTCGCTGCGCAGCATCAGCGGCGGAGGAACGATGGGCTGCAGCAGCGACATGGTTTCGCTGACGGTTTCCGCCAGTACGAAGCGGTTGCGGCGGATTTCGCTCTGGCGGGTGAAGGCCAGGATCTGTTCGACCAGCGCCTTGCCGCGATAGGCCGCCGTCTGGATGCGGGTGGCGTGGCGTTTGCTGGGGTGGTCGTCGGGCAGGTCTTCGGTGATGAACTCGCTGAAGCCCAGGATGGCGGCCAGCAGATTGTTGAAGTCATGGGCCACGCCGCCGGCCAGACGGCCCAGGGTTTCCAGCTTGCGGGCCTGGAACAGCGATTGTTCCAGCTCTTCGTGGGCACGGCGGGCGGCACGCGACAGGATGCCGAAGGCCAGTTGCTCGGCCAGGTGAACCAGCCGTTCCACCATCTCGGCGTCGAACAGGTCGGATGTGCTGGAATAGACGTTGAGCACGCCGAACGTGCGCTTGCCGTCCTTGAGCGGCAGCACGCAGGCCGAACGGAAGCCATAGCGGGCGGCGGCGTGGTGATAGCCGCCAAAGGCGATCTCGTCCAGGCTCACCACCTGCGGCTCGCATGACCGGATGCAGGTGCCGGTGGCGCCGCGCCCGTCGGCGCGGTCCTCGGACCAGCTCATGGTGATTTCGTCGGCGTATTTCCGCGCCGGTCCTTCGGCGCAGACCACGCGCACCGGCTTGGCCGCACCGTCCTCGGCAAGGCCGACCAGGGCCAGGGTAAAGGCTTTCTGGGTGACGATGGCCTGGCAGACGCGCGCGATCAGCGCCTCTTCCGATTCGGCGGCGCCCAGGGCGGCGGCGGCGGCGGCATGGGCCTCCAGCGCCCAGTTGCGGCGTTCCAGGCGCGCGGTCGCCTCGCGGTCGATTTCCGCCTGGCGCTCATTGGCGGCCATCAGGGCGCTGGTGCGGTCGGCGACACGCTGTTCCAGCTCTTCGTTCGCGGTACGCAAGTCTGCCAGGTACTGGCGGCGTTCGCGGAACGCCTGCACCATGGCGTCCACCCACGGGCGCCAGATGGCGGGAACCGGCGGCGGGCTGGTGCCGGCGCTTTCTCCCTCGTGGGCCACATAGCCGGCGATGCCCAAGGCGGGGTCCACATACCACCGCCGCAGAAAGCGGTTCATCAGGCCCAGCGCGCTCATCAACAGCAGGGTCAGGCCCAGCAGCGGCGAGAATTCCTTCGCCACACGCGCCGCCAGGGTCGAGCGGGGAACCAGATAGATGATGGTCCATTCGGGACTGGCGATGGTTTCGCTGATCACATGCCAGCCGTCGATCACCGTTCCGTTGGCCGTCCGCCGGATCAGGCCCGAACTCCATGGCTTCAGTGCATCGGGCAACGCGGCGTCCACCGTCTGCACGTCCTTCGATTGCCGCACGATGCCCTGGCGGTCGCCCAGCAATTCGCCATGCTCGTTGGCGATCAGCAGAATGCCGTCGGGATCGGGAAATTCGGCCAGGAAGTCCGACAGGAACGACAACAGGATGTCGACGCCCATGGCGCCGACGAATTCGTTGTCCCAATAGACGGGAATGCCATAGGAAACCATCAGGCCGGCCCCCGCCTGATCGGGATAGGCCTTGGTCCAATAGGGCTTACGGTCGGGATTGTTGGCGGGCAGGCCGCGCTCGGTGATTTCGTAGGTCCACGAATGCTGCAGGAAGCTGTGATTGTCGGGCTCGGTGCCCAGCACGTCGGCGCTCGAGGCCCACGGCGCCATGGCCAGCATGTCCTTGCGGGCGGTGAAGATGTAGCTCCAGCGCAGGAAGGGAATGGTTGCCTGCCCATAGCGGAAGCGATCCAGCAGCGACAGTCCGAGATCCAGGTTCGACGGCTTGCCGTTGGCGCGCGGCTGGGCCGCCTCGGGGACGGCGATCAGCAGGCCAAGGCGCTGTTTTTCCAGCTGGGCGGCCAGTTCGTCCAGATTGACGTTGCCGCTGCGGCTCTTCGACGTGGCCAGCGACTGCTCGGCGGCCAGACGAAGGTCGGCGGCGCCGCCATAGGGAGAATGATCGGGAAAGTCCTCGGCCCATTCCGCCATCTGCGCCAGGTGGTCGCTGGCCGCCGTGATGATGCCTTTCAGGCGGATGGCGTCTTTTTGGACGCGCTGGATGTCAAGCTGGACCTCGGCCTCGTATTCGCGCGTCCAGCCGGCCCACAGGGTCAGCCCGCACAGAACCAGGTACAGCAAGGTACCCGCGGTCATCATGCTGCGATAGCGCCGGGCCAGCGCGGCAACGGCCGGCGATTTCACTGCGGCGTCCTTGCTCAAATCCAGAGTCCTTCGCGCGACGGTCAGACCCCCCATTTGCATACTAAGACCATTTGCGCCGCATGGTTTCTATCTTTGGGCTAAGGGCGACTCTCCAACAGCTAATGGCGTGAGCCTATGGCCGCCCGGGCGAGTGATCGACGGCGCGGTCGTAGCTTTCCAGCGCCGCCACCACGGCCGGGAATGCCCGCTCGCCGTCGGTCTTGAGGCTGCGGGCAGCCGTGGCCAACGGCGACAGGACGCCGGCCAACTGCTCCCGCATGTCGCTCGGCAGCCGGTTATGAGCCGAAGCCTGCTCGAGACGGTCGTTGATCGCATCGGACAGACGGCGGAACTCGGCGGGGCCGAACGCGCCTTGGCGAATGGCGGGAGTGGCGTTCGCCACCAGTGCGTGGATCTCGGACATGGCGTGGCGCACCTCGCCATCGGTGGGGAGTTTGCCGGACGCGTCGCCGGCAACCGCCTGGTCAGAGGCCAGGGCCACGGAAACCGCCGCCGCACCTGCCAGCAACAGGGCGACAAGGCACGTCGCCGCTATCGTTCGATGGTTCATGCTGGAAATACCTTGTTATCCGTAGCGATGACGTCCCGGGGGCGCGGTTCTCGCTGTCGGGGCGTCCCGCCAAAGCTAGCGGTCCCGACCTGAACGCCATCTGAGCGATCCGTTCATCTGGGGTTCAGGTTGGGGCGCCAGAAGGCGGCAAATGTCCGGGCACTGTCATGTCGCCGCGACGGTCAGAGCAAATTGAACGACAGCCCGCCGGCAAACCACAGAACAGTGCAGGCGATGACGCCGATGTCGAAGCTGCGTAGCATTTTCTTTCCTCCTGCTTGGGAATGGGGCGTTGGAGGAAATATAGCCCGGCCATCCATTCCACAGGCTGAACGGCGCGTTCAGTGGTCATTCATCTGAAGCCGGTTGGCAGTCGGGTGGGGCACCGGGGCATGCGCGGATGCGGGGCGAGCGTTTCGGTTGGCGCCGGCCCGCCCATCCTCTATGCTGCTGCTCCCCCGCGAGGGGCCGCGGACGTAGTGTTCAACAAATTCGGCCTGCACCTGCCGCTGCACCGCCAAAGCGAGCGTTTCGCCCGCGAAGGCGTCGAGATCGACGTTTCCTCCCTGGCCGATTGGGTCGGCGCGGTCAGCGTGGCGCTGAAGCCGCTGGTCGCCACCATCGCAGGATGGTCCTGGCCGGGCGAACCGGAAGCCGGACAAGGACCAGCCCAAGAAGCCGCGCCCTTCGCGGCCTGGGGTGTCCCGCCCGTTGGCGGACAATCCTGACAAGACCGAGCGCCGGACGGCCGATTGC
>DATGXU010000268.1:0-3963 GCA_035298685.1 Magnetospirillum sp.
TGGGCGTCGCTGATGGCCTCCATGTGGCCGGTGGACGGGGTGATCGCGGAAAACGGCGGCCTCAGCTTCCTGCGCCGCGACGGCGCGGTGGAACGCCGCTTCTTCGACGGCGGCCGCCCCGACCTGGAAACGCTGTCGCAAACCCTGCGCGCGGAATTCCCCGAGCTGGAGCCGGCCGACGACCAGCCCTATCGCGAGACCAGCTTGGCCTTTCGCCGCCTGCCCTCGCCCGAGGCCAACCGCCGCGTGCTCGACGCGTTGCCGCGCCTGGGCGCCGCCGGCACCGTCAATTCCCTGTGGCTGCTGGCATGGCCGGGGGTGTGGGACAAGCTGTCCATGGCCCAAAAGGTGCTGAGCCAGGACCACGGCCAGGATTTCGCCGCCGCACGCCACGGCATCCTGTACGTGGGCGATTCCCACAACGACCAGATCATGTTCGCCAACCTGCCTCATACGGTGGGGGTGTCCACGGTGGTCGAGCACGATCTTGACGCCTGGCCGCGCTGGATCACCAAGGGGCCGGGCGGGGCGGGTTTCGTCGAGGTGGCCGAGCGGCTGATCGCCGCCCGCCAATGGCCATGACGCGCGCTTCTGGCCCAAGCGTGGACAAGCGCGCCGGTCGCGGACGCGTTTACGCCGACATCACCCAGACGGTGGGCGACACGCCCCTGGTGCGCGTGAACCGGCTGGCCGCCGAAGCCGGCGCCAAGGCGACCGTTCTGGCCAAGCTGGAATTCTTCAATCCGCTGTCCTCGGTCAAGGACCGCATCGGCCTGGCGATGGTCGAGGCCGCCGAGGCGGAAGGCCGCATCCATCCCGGCCGCACCGTGCTGGTGGAGCCGACCTCGGGCAATACCGGCATCGCGCTGGCCTTCGTGGCGGCGGTCAAGGGCTATCGGCTGATCCTGACCATGCCGGAAAGCATGTCCGAGGAACGGCGCAAGATGCTGTTGCTGCTGGGCGCCGAGATCGAGCTGACCCCGGCCGGGCGCGGCATGACCGGCGCGCTGGAACGGGCCGAGGAACTGACCCGCACCCTGCCCGACGCCTTCATGCTGCAGCAGTTCCACAACCGGGCCAATCCCCTGGCCCACCGCGACGGCACCGCCGCCGAAATCTGGAACGACACCGACGGCAAGGTGGACGCCATCGTGGCCGGGGTCGGCACCGGCGGCACCCTGACCGGCGTCGCCGCCGCCCTGCGCGAGCGCAACCCCGCCTTGCGCGTGGTGGCGGTCGAGCCCGAGGCCAGCCCGGTGCTGTCGGGCGGCGTTCCCGGCCGCCACCGCATCGAGGGCATCGGCGCCGGCTTCGTGCCGCCGCTGCTGGATCTGGACGCGGTCGACGAAGTCCTGACCATCTCGAACGAAACCGCCTTCGCCACCGCGCGGGCCGCCGCGCGCAAGGAAGGCATGCCGGTGGGCATTTCCTCGGGGGCGGCCCTGGCGGCGGCGCTGGAAGTGGCGGCCCGGCCCGAGATGGCCGGCAAGACCGTGGTGGTGCTGATCCCGTCCTTCGCCGAACGCTACCTGACCACCGCTTTGTTCGAGGACCTGTAGGCCGGCGAATTGCGGCCTCGACGCGCGGACGCGAATCGATCACCCTGTGCGGCCTGGAAAACGGCGCGGTAAACGGGAAGGATCGATGAGCGGACCACTGGATTTGCAGGATTACGTGCGCCGCATCCTCACCTCGGCGGTGTACGAGGTGGCGGTGGAAACCCCGCTTGACCGCATGACCCAATTGTCGGCCCGGCTGGGCACCGACGTGCTGGTCAAGCGCGAGGATCTGCAGCCGGTTTTCTCGTTCAAGATCCGGGGCGCCCATAACCGCATCAAGGCGCTGTCGCCCGCCGACCGCGCGCGCGGCGTCATCTGCGCCTCGGCCGGCAACCATGCCCAGGGCGTGGCGCTGTCGGCCAGCCGCCTGGGCGTGCGCGCCGTCATCGTCATGCCCACCACCACACCCACCATCAAGGTGCGCTCGGTTGCCCGGCTGGGCGGCGAGGTGGTGCTGCACGGCGACAATTTCGACGCCGCCCGCGCCCATGCCACCCAGCTTGCCGAACGCGACGGCCTGGTGTTCGTCCACCCGTTCGACGATGCCGACGTGATCGCCGGCCAGGGCACCATCGGCATGGAATTGCTGCGCCAGCAGCCCGGCGACATCGGCGCCATCTATGTGCCCATCGGCGGCGGCGGGCTGGCGGCGGGGGTGGCGGCTTATGTGAAATTCCTGCGCCCCGAGATCAAGGTGTTCGGCGTCGAGCCCGAGGACGCCGCCAGCATGCAGGCGGCCATCGCCGCCGGGCGGCCGGTCAACCTTGACCGCGTCGGCATCTTCGCCGACGGCGTCGCCGTGCGTCAGGTGGGCGACGAAACATTCCGTCTGTGCCGCGATCTGCTGGACGGCATCGTCACCGTCACCACCGACGAAATCTGCGCCGCCATCAAGGACGTGTTCGACGACACCCGCGCCATCGCCGAGCCGGCGGGTGCCCTGGCACTGGCCGGCCTGCGCCGCCACGTGGAAAGCGGCGACGCCCCCACCGGGCCGCTGGTGGCGGTGGTATCGGGCGCCAACGTCAATTTCGACCGCCTGCGCCACGTGGCCGAACGGGCCGAGATCGGCGAGCGGGCCGAGGCGCTGCTGGCGGTCACCATCCCCGAGGTGCCCGGCAGCTATCGCACCTTCATCCGCCTGCTGGGCGGCCGCGCCATCACCGAGTTCAATTACCGTTATGCGCCCGACCAGGCGGCGCAGATCTTCGTCGGCGTGCGGCTGGCCGGCGGCGACCGCGAAAAGCAGCAGATCATCGACCTGCTGCGCCAGTCCGGCCACAGCGTCATCGACATGACCGACAACGAGATGGCCAAGCTGCATGTGCGCTACATGGTGGGCGGCCGCGCCGCCTCGTTGCGCGACGAGCTGGTCTATCGCTTCCAGTTCCCCGAGCGTCCCGGCGCCCTGCTGGCCTTCCTCGACAGCCTGCGCCCCGACTGGAACATCTCGCTGTTCCATTACCGCAACCACGGCGCCGATTACGGCCGCGTGCTGGTGGGCATTCAGGTGCCCGAAGCCGAGCGCAGCCAATTGCTGGGCTGCATCGACGCGCTGGGCTATTCCTATTGGGACGAAACCCACAACCCCGCTTACGGCCTGTTCCTGGCCTGAAGGACCTTTCCATGATCACCGTCGCCACCCACAGCGGCACCTTCCATGCCGACGACTGTTTCGCCTTCGCCATCCTGAAGGCCGCCCATGCCGGCGCCGTCACCCTGGTCCGCAGCCGCGACCACGAAACGCTGGAGGCGGCGGACGTGGTGTTCGACGTGGGCGGGCGCTGCGACCCGGCGGCACGGCGCTATGACCACCACATGCGCGACAAGCCGTTGCGAGACAATGGCGAGCCCTATAGCTCGGCCGGGCTGGTGTGGCGGGATTTCGGCACCCAGGCCATCCGCGTGCTGGTGCCCGGCGCCAGCGACGGCGAGGTGGCGCAGATGGTTGCCATGCTGGATGGCGGCCTGATCCGCGACGTGGATTTGATGGACAACGGCGCCATGACGCCGACACCCGGCCATTTCTCGACCGTGCTGGAAGCCTTCAACCCCACCTTTGCCGAAGACGGCGCCGACGAGAACGAAGCCTTTGCCGAGGCCACCCATCTGGCCGGGCGCGTGCTGGCCCGCGCCATCGCCCGCGCCCATGCCGCCGTGCTGGCCGCCGAGACGGTGGCCGAGGCGGCGCGCACGGCCGACGACCCGCGCATTCTGGTGCTGGAAACCCGGGTGCCGTGGGAAGACGCCGTGTTCGACCTGAACCTGACCCAGGCGCTGTACGTGGTGCGCCCCGCCGGCAAGCAATGGACGGTCAGCGCGGTGCCGCCCGAGCGCGCCTCGTTCGCCCAGCGCCTGCCGTTGCCCGAAGCCTGGGGCGGTCTGCGCGACGCCGCTTTCGCCG
>DATGXU010000269.1:0-11480 GCA_035298685.1 Magnetospirillum sp.
GTCGTCGTCGGCAAGCAAGACGCGGCTTTGGGTGGTCCCGCCGATGTCGCCGGCGCTGTTCCCGGTTCCGCTCGCCACCGGCAGCACGATCTCGACGTCGGTGCCGGTGCCGGGCTGGGTGCGCACGATAAGGGCGCCGCCATGGCCAAGGATGATGTCCTGCACCACGGCAAGCCCCAAGCCGCTGCCGCGCGCGCGGCCCTTGGTGGTGAAGAACGGCTCGAACGCTCGGGCAAGCACGTCGCGGCTCATGCCGTGCCCATTGTCCGACACCACCAGCGACACATGGCGTTCGGTCGCCAGAATGATGCCCGAGACGGCCCAATTGGTGCCCGTGCCGTCGGTCCACACCTCGACGGGTCCGGACATGGGGTCTTTCAGTCTGGTTATGGCCGGGCGTTGGAGGTCGGTATCCCTGAGCGCGATGGTGATGCAGCCGCTGTTCTCGGCCATGGCGTCGCGGGCATTGATGCACAAATTCATCAGGATGCGCACCAACTGGCCCTTGTCGGCCTCGGCCATCACGTCCGGGCATCCGATGTCGCCACGCACCAAAAGCGGCGGGGGCACCACCGGCCGCAGCAGCGCCATGGTTTCGGTAACCGTTTCCGCCAACGAGAAACGGTGCCGTTTAAGTTCACCCTGTCGGGTGAAGGCGAGAACCTGTTCCACCAGCGCCTTGCCACGGCCGGCGGCAAGCCGGATGCGGGCGGCATGGTCGCTGCAGCGGTGATCGGCCGGCAGATCTTGGCTGATGAACTCGCTGAACCCCAGGATCGCCGCCAGAAGGTTGTTGAAATCATGAGCCAAGCCGCCGGCCATGCGGCCCAGGGTTTCCAGCTTGCGGGCCTGGACCAGCGACTGTTCCAGCTCCTCGACGGTGCGCCGCATGGCGCGGGAGTGCATGGCGAAAGCCATTTGTTCGGCCAGGTGCTCAAGGTGGGCGACCATCTGGGCGTCGAAGGTGTCGGCCGCGGTGGAATAGACGTTGAGTGCGCCGAAGGTGCGCGCGCCATCGCTGAGCGGCAGCGCGCAGATCGAGCGGATGCCGTGATCGGTGGCCGCGCCCTGATAGCCGCTGACCGAGGAGTGGCCCACGCTGACCACCTGAGGCCGGCCGGTGCGGATGCATGTTCCCGTGGCGCCGCATCCGCGAGCGTGTTCGCCCGACCAACTGAGGGAGAGCTTGTCCGCATAATCTCGCGCAGCCCCCTCGGCGCAGACCACATGAACCGGTTTTCCGTCGCTTTCGTCGGTGATGCCGACCAGGGCCAGGACAAAGGCGGGCTGCGTGACGATCGCTTGGCAGATGCGCGACATCAGCGCCTCGTCCGATTCGGCCTCCCGCAGGGCGGTTGTGGCGGCGGCATGCGTGTCTGCCGTCCAATCCCGGCGCTCTTGGCTGGCGGCGGCCTCGCAATCGGCCTCCGCCTGCCGCGCGCGCAGGCGCCCCAACTCGGCCAGTGTGTCGCGGAAGATCAAGGCAAGGCGGGCGAGTTCGCCAATGTCGTCCCGGCGCGAGCCGTACGGGATGTTGCTGTCCAGGCTGCCCCGGGCGACGCCGGCCATTGCGGCGGCAATGCGCGTCTGCGGCAGCCAAAAGCCGAAGACGATGAACGCCGCCGCCGCCGCCATGGCGGCCCCCGCAAGGCCCCACACCACCAGGCTGTCCCGTTGCACGAGCCGGAACGCGCGCCCGCTGTCGGCCATGGCCGCTTCGGCTTGTGCACGAGGCGCCTCGGCCAATCTGGCGATCAGCGGTCCGATTGCCTCGAATTCCGCCAGCATGCGGCCGTTGTACAACTGGGACGCCGTTTGCGGTTCTCCGCGCGCCATCACTTCGACCAACTGGCCGTCAAGGGCGGCATAGGATTGGAAACGCAGACGGAATTCGGCTAGCAGCGCCCGCTCTTCGTCGCTCGGCGGCAGGTCGCGAAAGGCAGTCTGGTGCCGGGTCAGCGCATCGGTGGCGCGGCGCATGTCGCCGAGTGTGCGCTGCCTGGCGGCGGGCGATCCGGCCATGACGTGCGCGGCCTCGGCCAAGCGAAGCTGCGTCAGGTCGCCGCCGATGGCAGTGGCGAGCTCGCTGGCCGACATCCGGGCAAGCATCGCTTCGGTCGTCGAGGAGTGGATGCGCAAGGGAACGTCATGGGCACGCCAGCCCAGCACCGCCACGCAGACGAGCAGCGCAGCAAGCGCGCCGACGACGACAGTCTTCATGTTGAGACGCAGTGTCACGATTTGTTCCACCGTCATGCCAGAAAGCGAGAACACCATGGGGGTCTCGCACTTCCACCACCCCAATTCATGCTAGCTCTGGTAACAACGCCTCACAAAATCTCTTCCGGCTAAACGGCTTTAGACGATAGTCAGGTGCGTTGAAGGGGAACGTGTCGGCGTCGCGGAACTTCTGAAGACGCTCAACAGTTTCCATCGGACAATAATTCCCATCGGGCGCGCCCAGGTTTTGGTCGAAGGCGTCGGACGTGGTAATGTGTAGGTCTATATGGGTTCCGGGTGGCGGGTGCGGCATGAGATGCATCTTAAGGTAGGCTCTCTCGCGGGGCGGACCATTGCTGTCGCTTTGATGGTCATTGTTCTGTCGCTATGGGCGGGGCAGGCAAGCCGTAACCGCGAGATCGATCTTGATCGTGCCGAGGTTCTTGTGGGATCGCTGGCGACGGTGGCCGAGAACCAGGTCGATGGCACCATGCGCACCATCGACGCGTTCCTGAGCGAGGCGGCCAACCGAGTGGTGCCCGGCCACCGGACGGAAGCCGAGGTGCAGGACTGGCTGGCGGTGCGCCTGGAGGGCATTCCGGAAATCCGCCACGTGGTCATCGCCGACGCCGCCTATGGGGTGATCGGCAAACCGTTCGGCCGCGACCCGATCATATCCTCGGCCCCGCTCGAGGGGGTGGCCGATCGCGATTTCATCGAGCGGACCAAAGGGGGGGCCGGTTCGAACGAATTGGTGATCAGCCGGCCGCGGGTCAGCCCGCTGTCCGGACTTGCGGTCATTCCCATGGCCAAGGCCATGCAGGATGCGCGGGGGCGGATCATCGGCTGGGTGATCGCCGAAGTTCGGCCCGAGGTGTTTCGCGACCAACTCGCGTCGGTGAGCATCGAGGAAGAGGGCGGTGCCGCGCTGTTCGGCCAAGGGGCGGTGTTCCTGGCCCGCGTGCCGCGCCACGAGCACTTCCTGGGCTATTCGTTCGCCAACAATCCGCTGACCGACGAGGTTGTGCGCGCCCAGCCCAAGGGGGTGCGGCGTTTCGTTTCGCCGGCGGACGGCCACGCCAAGGTGGTGGCCTATCGGCAACTGGAGCGGTTCCCGTTGCTGCTGACCGTGGGGGTGACCGAGGACACCGCCCTGAAACGGTGGCGCAAGCAGTTGCAAGGCGAGGGCGTGGTCATTGTGGTGTTCTTCGCCATCATCTTCTGGGTGGCACATGTCCACGATCGTCGCTCCGGCCTGCATCGTCAGCTTGCCCAGCACAATGTCGCCCGCCGTGAGAAGGCCGAGCGTTTGCTTGAGGAGCGCACCCGCTTCTTCGCCGAGGCAAGTCACGACCTGAGGCAGCCCGTCCATACGCTGCGCCTGCTGACGGCGGCCATGAAGGACATGCTGGGTGACGGAAACGGGCTTAGCGCCCAGGAATTCAGCGAATTGGTGGCCGAGGTCGAAGCCGCCGGCGCCAACCTCTCGGATTTCATCGGCGAACTGCTGGACATCTCGCGATTCGAGGCGGGGGCGATCCAGGCTGCCATCTCGGAATGCCGGCTGCAGCCCATCTTCGACGACCTGATCCGCCAGTTCCAGCCCCTGGCGGACACGGCCGACGTCAGGCTGCACGTGGTGCCGACGTCATGCGTAGTGACCACCGATCCCGTTCTTTTCCGCCGGGTCCTGTGCAATCTGCTGTCCAACGCCATCAAATTCGCCGACGGTGGCGCCGTACTGCTGGGGTGTCGGCGGCGGGGCGGCGAGGTTCTGGTGCAGGTGTGCGACAGCGGTGTCGGCATTCCGGCGGAAAGTATCGCCCTTATTTTCGAAGACTTTCACCAATTGGATAATGCCGCCGGCCGCCGTGAGCACGGCGTGGGGCTGGGGCTGGCCATCGTTCGGCGAATACTGCGCCTGCTGTCGCACCCGCTGGAGGTTCGGTCCGTGGTGGGCAAGGGGACGATTTTCTCGGTCACGCTGCCGTGCGTTGCCCGGTGCAGGCGCATTTAGGCGTTGCGTGCGGGGGCTGGGACTTGGCCCATAGGCCTGGGGACGCAACTCTTGCCCGGGGGGGTAACATCACATGGCAGAGGAAGACTGGTTGGCAACCCTGCGGAGGTTCCGGCGCGAGCACCACCTTACGCAGCGGGAATTGGCGGTTTTCCTTGGGGTCAACCAGAAGACCGTTTCGCGGTGGGAACGTGGGATCGATCATCCCAGTGCCGAGACGCGCGACCGCCTTCGCTCGTTGCTGCACGGGGGGCCTCAGGATCGCTTGCCCGAGGTATACGAGGCCGTGCGCGAGGCGCCGATTCCCATCGCCCTGGTCGACAACAACGGCAACGTCCTGGTCGCGTCCCGTTTGTACGGCTCGGCCGACGCTCAGCCGGCGAAGCAATCCGCCGAAATCGGCCAGCTTCCCACCGTTCTGGTGATCGAAGACGACGCCTCGGTCCTGAAAGCCACCAGGGTGGTGCTGAAGAGATGGCATTTCCTGACCGTGGGGGCCTCGGACGGCGAAGCGGCGGTGCGCATGGTCAACGAAGCCGGCGTGCGACCCAACGTCGCCATCATCGACTTCGTGTTGCCGGGGCGCCTGGACGGGGTGGATACGGCGAAAGCATTGCGCCAGCGCCTGCCTGATCTGCCGGTTCTCATCGTATCGGGCGAGGCCAATGCGGAGAGAATGGGAAAAATTTCCGATAGCGGATTGCCGTTCATTGGAAAACCCATCGATCCGGATAAGATAAGGACCGTGCTTTTGGCGATGATGCCGCAGAACTCTTCTTCTGAGTGATTTGAGCGGCTGTTGCGAAAAAATGTAAGGCCGGGTTTATCGTGGTAAAAATTGTATCGTGATTTGTAAAAGTGCTTTTATCTGTGTCGAAGACGATTGATTGTTATTTATGCAATCTATCGTTGTTGGCGTGAAGCAAGGTGTCTCACATGTTACTTATTGTGACATTGCACCATAAGGCGTTTTTAGGCGTTGAATTAATTCGCCTCTTGGGTGAACATCTTCCGGTAGCGTTGCATGGGTCATGCAGCTGCCGTTAGCATGTCGGCGCGTCCGATTGGGGGGAAGCCGAGGGTTGAGTGTCGTTGAGGGTGGGTGGCCTGCCTTCACATCACCCGTGGATAGTTCTTCAATTTGTCGCGCCCTGTGGCAGCTGCTCCCGCTGACAGGGGATTTGCGCGATGAATGTCATTCGTACGCCTAAGAACAAGCGTCAGGCCAAGCATCCCATTCGCATCTTGGCCCTTGAGCCGCGGCTGATGTTCGATGGTGCGGCATTTGCCGACGCGTCCCATGCCGCCGCCGACGTCGCGGCGGCCAAATCGGCGGCCGCGGTCGCCGACCGTGCGTACGAAGCTTCTCACCGTTCTGACGACAGCGCGGCGGCCAATTCCCGTATCAGCCGCCCGGTCAACACCGCGCCGACCCTGGACCTGAACGGCGGCACCGCCGGAACCGGCAACACCGTTACTCTGTCCTCTGCCGCCGGCGGGCTTGCCTCGGGTGCCGCTACGGTGTCGGATGCCCAGGGCTTCGGCAGCGGCGCCGTTCTGACGGTCGAGCGGGTGACCGGCGGCGGTGCCGCCGACGGCAACCGCAACGACATCTACAGTTTCGGCAGCGGCGTGGTGTCCAACCGCACCATCAGCCGCGGCGTCAGCGTTACCGACGGCACCCTGACCGTTGGCGGTTCGCAGATCGCCTCGTGGACCTACGCCAGCTCGACCGGGCGGCTGCAAATCACCTTCGACTCGGGTGTCAGCACCGCCAACGTCCAGACCGTGGTGCGGTCCATCGGCTACAGCAACGCCACTCCCTACGGTACCTCCACGGTCCGCTTCACCCTGAGCGACACCCTGGCCTCGGCCACTGCCGACGTCAGCGTCACCAGCTCCACCATCTACGTCGATCAGACCGCCTATGACACCAATGGTGACGGGCGGGATGGCTTCAACCTGGCCGAGGCGCTGGCCAAGGCCGAGGATGGCGACACCGTCAAGATCAGGGCCGGCACCTATCGCGGCCAGTTCCTTGCCGACACGGCGGTGACCATCGAAGCCGCCGGCAACGGCACGGTGACGTTGGAAGCGCCGAACACCGCCGACATCGTCGCCTCGATCCAGTCCGGCCTCAATGGCCGCCTGCGCTACGCCATCCTTGATCTGCGCACGGCGACGCCCGATTCGGGCACGGTGACGGTTCGCAACATCACCTTCGACGGCCGCTATCAGGCCCCTGAAACCGGTGTGGTGGAAGATCTGATCGGCGTTGCCGCCTATGACACCAACGCGGTGATCGACGGCGTGACCATCAAGAATATCGCGCAGCCGCTGGACCCGGTCACCGGCGAATATTCGGGCATGAGTGAAGGTTTTGGCATCGTCGCCGAGGGGTCGGCGGCCAATCCTGTCACGGTGACCATTCAGAACTGTGACATCAGCAGTTTCCAGAAGACCGGCATCATCGCCTGGGGCGCCGGCCTGACCGCCAATATCCGCGACAACACCATCACCGCCTGCGGCGTCCTCGGCCTGTCGAACCAGAACGGCATGCAGATCGGCTCCGGCGGTGCCCGTGCCGGCACGGTTGCCACCATCACCGGCAATCACATCTTCAACATCGGGTCGAACGACAGCTTCTGGTCGGCCACCGGCATCCTGCTGCGCATGGTCGGCACTTGCGAGGTTGCCAACAACGACATCCACTCACAGGGCGTTCCCAGGTTCGGCGGCGGCACCACCGGCATCGACCTGATGGAAACCACGGCCGTCATCAATGTGCACGACAACGACCTGGGCAACACCTACGCGGGCTTGCAGGTCGAGGCCCCTTACGGGACGCCCTATAACGGCGCGCATATCTTTGCCAATAACGACGCCTCGGGAACCTACATCGGTCTTTTCGACAGCGAGAGCAGCGAGACTGCCGAAAACGACGAGACGGTGACGCTTCATAGCACCGGGACGATTGGGAATGGCCGTCGTTTCGTCAGCTACCTGTTCTATGGCGGCGACGATACGTTCACCGACACCGGTATTCTTGCCGCCTCCGTGAATGCTGGCGACGGCGACGACGTGATCTCCACCGGTTCGGGCAACGACATTCTGGCCGGTGGCGTGGGCAACGATCGCCTTAGCGGTGGTGGCGGCGTGGATACCTTCCAGCTTTCGGCCGTGGACACCATCACCGACTTTTCCGCCACCGATCGCATGATGATCATGAACCGGGTCGTGCCGGTGGGACGGATGGCGGTGACTACCGCCGGCAGCGACGCCGTTCTGTCCATCGACAGCGACGGGGTCGGCGGCGCCGACATGACCATCACCCTGGTGGGGCTGGCCGGTGTGTCGGTTTCCGACTTGCGGGTGACCAACAACGGGTCGGACACCGTCATCACCATCAATCGGGCGCCCACGGCGTCGGGTTCGACGCTGACGCCGCCCGGCGGCGTGGTGGGGCGGCCCTATAGCTACAGCCTTCCGAACGGCACGTTCACCGATGCCGATGCCGGCGAAACCCTGACCTATTCCGCCACCGGGCTGCCGCCGGGCCTTCGGATCAACACGACAACGGGTGCCATTACCGGCAATCCGACGACGGTTGGCAGCAGCACGGTCACCATCACCGTCACCGATGGCGATGGTGAAACCGCCACCAAGACGCTGACCATCGGCGTCCAAGCGGTGCCGACCGCGTCGGGCGACACGCTGACGCCGCCCATGGGGGTCACCGGCACGACCTATAGCTACACGCTGCCCGCCGGCACGTTCACGGACCCCGGCGACACCCTGACCTATTCGGCCACCGGCCTGCCCAATGGTCTGACCATCGACGCGGCGACCGGCCAGATCACCGGTACGCCCACCGATGCCGGCACCACCACGGTGACCCTGACCGCCACCGACAGTGCCGGGCTTACCGCCACCAAGACGCTGAGCCTGGTGGTCCAGGCGGTGCCGACCGCGTCGGGCGACACGCTGACGCCGCCCATGGGCGTCACCGGCACGGCCTACAGCTACACGCTGCCCACCGGCACGTTCTCGGACCCCGGCGACACCCTGACGTATTCGGCCACCAGCCTGCCCAATGGTCTGACCATCGACCCGGCGACCGGCCGAATCACCGGCACGCCGACCGATGCCGGCACCACCTCGGTGACCGTGACCGCCACCGACAGCGCTGGGCTGACCGCCACCAAGACGTTGACACTGGTGGTCCAGGCGGTGCCGACCGCGTCGGGCGACACGCTGACGCCGCCCATGGGCGTCACCGGCACGGCCTACAGCTACACGCTGCCCACCGGCACGTTCTCGGACCCCGGCGACACCCTGACGTATTCGGCTACCGGCCTGCCCAACGGTCTGACCATCGACGCCGCCACCGGCCAGATCACCGGCACGCCGACCAATATCGGCACCACCACCGTGACCGTGACCGCCACCGACAGCGCGGGGCTGAGCGTCAGCAAGACGCTGACCATCATGGTGCAGGCGACCCCGGTGGTATCGCCCGTCACCCTGACGCCGCCGGGGGGGGTGGTGGGCTCGGACTACGGCTACACCGTTCCCGGTGACCTGTTCTCGGACCCCGGCGACACCCTGACCTATTCGGTCGCTGGTTTGCCGCAGGGGTTGACCTTCGACGCCGCCACCGGGCGTATCTCGGGCATTCCATCGGTTGCGGGCACCGCCACCATCACGCTGGTCGCCACCGATTCGGCCGGCCTGTCGGTCAGCAAGACGGTGATCATCAACATCGTTCCGGCGCCGACACCGGACACCGGCACCGGCACCGGCCCCAACACCGACACCGGCACCACCGGTACCGGGGCGGTGGGCGACACCGGGGGCACCGACCAGGGCGGCACCAACACCCTGCACACCGTGGTCAATCCCGTCACCACCGGCGGCACCAACACCGGTCCCACGACCACGCCGACCCAAGGCCCAGGCGATCATGGCGGCACGGGCGGCGGCAACAACGGTGGCGACGGCCGCACCGGTTCCGGCCCTGGCGCCGCGTCGAACGGGGGCAACGCCTACACCGCGCCGTCGCCCACCGGCTTCCAGGTGGCGGTCGTTCCCAAGGCGGCCGGTGGCGGCGACAATCTGGTCGTCAACACCCGTATCGACAACGCGCAGTTCTCCGAAGGCAGCGCCATTTCGGTGACCATTCCGGCCGAGGCGTTCGCCCACACCCGGGCCGACGCCACCGTCACCCTGACCGCCAAGGGCTTGAACGGCGATCTGCCGACCTGGATGAGCTTCAACGCCCAGACCGGCACCTTCGAAGGCAAGCCGCCGGCCAATTTCCGCGGCGACGTGGTGGTGAAGGTCATCGCCCGCGACAATGCCGGTCGCACGGCGGAACAGACCTTCGTCATCAAGGTGGGCGAGGCGGGCCAGGGGCGTGTTAAGGGTGACCAGGGGCCAAACAATGCGCCCAGGCCCGGCGCCGGTCCGGACAAGCACGGCGACGCCGGCCGTCCGGTGGGCAAGCTCAGCCTGACCGAACAATTGCGATCCATGAGCCGGGAGGGGCGGGCTGCCCAGCATGCGGCTTTGTTCAATTCGTTGCAGCGCACCGGCAAGGTTGCGTGAGGACAAGGGGGATGACCATGAAGTTCTGTGTTTCCGGCGCCGCGCGCCTGCTGGCTTCGGCTTCTCTGGTGGCGCTTGTGGCGGCCTGCGCGGTTACTCCCGAGCCGTTCACGCCCGAGCAACTGGCCCAGTCGGCCAAGGATGACCGGGCTGCCATGTTCAAGGGCGGCGAGCCGCTGACGGCGCCGCTGACGGTGTCCGACGCCATCGCGCGGGCGCTGAAGTTCAACCTGGACCGCCGCTCCAAAATGATGGAGGAGGGGCTGGCCCTGAACCAGACCAAGGTGGATCGCTGGGACATGCTGCCGAAGCTGGCGGCCAATGCCGGCTTCACCAGCCGGTCCGAGCCCAACGCCACCCGGTCGCGCGATCTTTACACGCAGACCACCTCGGCCGCCAATCCGACCTATTCGACCGACCGCGACAACTACACCGCCGATCTGGGCCTGTCGTGGAACGTGCTGGATTTCGGCCTCAGCTATTTTACCGCCCGTCAGAATGCCGACCGCGCGCTGATCGCCACCGAGCGTAAGCGCAAGGCCGTCCACAATCTGGTGCAAGAGGTCCGCTTCGCTTTCTGGCGCGCCGCCGCCCATCAGGTGCTCAAGGACGACGTGGACAAGGCGGTGTCCGAGGCCCGCACCGCCCTGGCGCGCGCCAAGACCGTCGAAAAGGAAAACCTCAAGGCGCCGGCCGAGGCGTTGCGTTATCAGAAGTCGCTGCTGGAAACCCTGCGCCAGCTGACCGCCATCCAGCAAGAGCTGTCCACCGCCGAGATCGAGCTGGCCGCGCTGATCAACCTGCCGCCGGGCACCAAGCTGGTGCTGGACGTGCCCGCCGAAATGCGTGTGCCCAACTGGGATCTCAGCCTGGAACGCATGGAGGAGCTGGCCTTCCAGGGCAACGCCGACCTGCGCGAGCAGGGCTATCTGGCCCGCATCGCCGTGGACGACACCCGCAAGGCCATTACCCGCCTGTTCCCCGGCATCACGCTGTCGGCCAGCCGTCAGTACGACCACAATTCGTTCCTGATGGACAACCACTGGTACGAGGCCGGCGCCAAGCTGTCGTGGAACCTGATGAACCTGGTTTCCGCCCCCGACACCATCGCCTTCTCGGAAACCAACGAGGAAGTGGTGAAGTCGCGCCGGCTGGCGTTGCGCATGGCGGTGATGGCCCAGGTTCATGTGTCCGAGCGGCAATTCCGCAACGCCATCAGCCAGTATCAGCAGTCGGACGAATTGTGGCAGGTGGACAAGCGCCTGTACGAGCTGTCCGAGGCGCGCACCGCCAACGACGCCCAGGGCACGCTGGAGCGGGTTGCGGGCCGGGCCTCGGCCATCGCCTCGCAGCTTCGCCGGTTCCAGACCTATGCCCAGGTCGAGCAGGCCTATGCCAAGATGCAGTCCAGCCTGGGCCAGGACCTGATGCCCGAGACCGTGGCCAGCCACGACCTCAAGGCGCTGTCGTCCGCCATCGCCGCGCGCCTGAGCACCTGGGGCAAGGACCAGACGGCGCCGGTTGCGGCGGAAGTTCCGGCCGCGCCGGTTGCCGCCACCCCGGCGCCGGCCGCTCCGGCCGCCAAGGAGGACACTGTTCTGGATGCCCTCAGCCGTTGGCTTCAGGGCGAACAGGA
>DATGXU010000270.1:0-2283 GCA_035298685.1 Magnetospirillum sp.
GACGCGGGCGATAGCCTGACCGCCGGTATCGCCGTTCTGCAGGCGATAGTCGGCAATCACCAGCTCGGGCATCCGCCCCCAGCTCTGCAGGCGGCGAAACGCATCGTCGGCGCTGGCCGCCGACAACACCACATGCCCCCAGCTTTCCAGCAGCAATTCCAGGCTTTCGCGCACATCCGGCTCGTCGTCGATCACCAGGATCGACGCCCCCTGGCGCGCCAGTCCAAGCTGAAGCTGGCAGGGTGCCACGGCGGCCGGGGCCTTGACCGCGCGCTGGACCTGCACGCCGAAAACCGAGCCCCGCCCCTCTTCCGAGCGGACCGAAATCGGGTGCCCCAGCAAATTGGCCAGCCGCTCGACGATGGCCAGCCCCAGGCCAAGGCCCTGGCGGCGATCGCGGCCCAGATTGCCCACCTGATGGAATTCGCGGAAGATGTTCTTGATTTCGGATTGCGGAATGCCGATGCCGGTGTCGCACACCTCGAACCGCACCGCCGTGCCCACCCGGCGGCAACCGAACAGCACACGCCCGGTTTTGGTATAGCGCACGGCGTTATTCAGCAGATTGCGCAAGATGCGTTCCAGCAGGGCGGGGTCGCTGCGCACCACAACCTTGGTGGGAACCACGGTCAGCCGCAATCCGGCGGCGGCGCACAGCGGTTCGAACTCGGCGGCCAGCCGATCCATCATGCTGGCGACCGAGAAGTCCGCCTGATGGGGCACCACCAGCCCGGCTTCCAGCTTGGAAACGTCGAGAAGGCTGTTCAGCAGCCCGTCGAGCGCGGTCACCGAATCCTGGATACGCGCCACCAGGGCCGCCTGATCGCCGTCCATGGACCGGCCGGCAAGCACGGCCACGAACATCGCCAGCGCCTGCATGGGCTGGCGCAAATCATGGCTGGCGGCGGCAAGGAAGCGGGTTTTCGCCCCGTTGGCAGCCTCGGCCGCTTCCTTGGCGTCGAACAGCTCGTCTTCGAACAGTTGCTGGTCGGTGTTGTCGTGCATGAAGGCGAAATAGAACTGCACGCGGCCGGTGTCGTCGCGCAGCACGCCGGCACGCTGCCACAGCGGAAAGGCGCGCCCGGAACTGTCGCACGCCTCGATCACCCCTTCCCAGCTTTCGCCACGCATCAGCGCCGGACCGACCGTCTGGTCGAGAATGGTCTGCGAGGCGGCCGGGAAGAACGAGCGATAATGGCTGCCGAACACCCCGCCGGGGGCGATGCCGAACAGACGGCCATAGGCGGAATTGGCGTAAAGGATATGGCCGCTGGGCGACAGGATGGCGATGGCTTCGTGGGCGGCGTCCATCACCTTGCGGAACAGGCTGAGATTGGCCTCGGCCCGCTTGCGGTCGTCGATGTCCTCAATCATCACCACGGTGAAGCAGTCGGCGGCGTCGCCGGGCACCGCCGACGCGGTCAGGCGCCCCCAGAACACGCTGCCGTCACGCCGCAGATAGCGGTTCTCGCGGCTATAGCTCTCCAACTCACGGCGGACCAGAACTCCGGCGGCGGCGGCGTCGGCCTGGCGGTCGGCGGCGTGAGTCAGTTCGGAGAGGGCGAACCGACACAATTGCTCGGCCGAATATCCGAACATGGCTTCCAGCGCCGGATTGGCTTCCACCAGGCGGCCGGTCGGGCCCACCACGGCGATGCCCAGGGCCGCATGGTCGAAGATGGCACGGAAGCGGCTGTCGCTTTCGCGCACATCGCAAAGGGCCGCATACGGCAAGCTGCCGGAATGGCCGATAGTCTGCCCTGGCAAGGTCATGGCTGCATCACGCACGGTCTGGCGCCCCGAAGGGATGAATACCTTTCGAGACTAGGACCTGAACGTGCCGCGCAGCAATATGCCCCCCGAACTAGCCGGAACGACAATTCATTGCGGCAGTAATACAGCCATCAGTAATGTGGCCTGCAGCGGATTGAAATTGTCATCCGAAACAACATATGCCACCGACCGGCCATCTTGCCGTTGCCGCACGCATATCCCTTCGTAATTGTCCACCAGCAGAGGGGGCTCGAGGGTGAAAAGTTCGTGCCCCGACAAGACGGCGCCGCCGTGCAGGGATGCGGCCGGGATGCGCACCAGCCGCGCCGCCACCCCGCCGATCAGGGTGAAGCGCCGTTCCAGCACCAGCACGTCGCCATCGGGCAGCAGGGTGGCACTGGTGGGCCTGAACAGGCCGTCGCGGCGATAGGACAGCCGCTCCCAGGCGCCGGGGCGGCCGATCCACCCCCATCCCAGGCCGTCCGCATCCTCGCCATCCTCGGACAACAG
>DATGXU010000271.1:0-11084 GCA_035298685.1 Magnetospirillum sp.
AAGCGAACCCCCTCGCTGTCCCGCGCAATGGCGGCCATCGCCGCCGTGTCGCCCACGCCGTCCAGCGTCACCACGTGCAGGGTGTCCGACAGCGTCAGCGTGTCGAGAAATGGCAACGCCCCGGTGGCGAGGATGTCTTGAGGGGCCAGCGGCTGTTCGGCGGTGGCGGTGCCGGCCGGCGGCGCCATGCCCAGGCGGTCGCGATAGGTTTGCAGGTGAGGTTCGATCAGCGCGCGCTGGGCCAGCGCGGCGTTGTCGGCCTGTCGCCGTGCCGAGGGGACGTAGCGGGCCACCGCCTGCCATCCGGCGCGCCCGGCCAGCTTGGCGCCCAGGGCTTCCTCGCGCTCGAGAACCTGCTGCGCCGAGGAACCGGCGACCAGAAAGAATTGTCCGGTCTGGCCGAAGCCGGCAAGCCGCTGAATTTCCGCCTGCTCGGCGGCCAGGACCGGCGAAAGCCCCTGCTGGCGGCGCACATCGTCGTCGGCTTGCAGGCGGAACGCCCCCACCAGGGCAAGCAGTGCCAACACGGCCAGGGCGGCACGCTGCGCACGCCCCCAGCTCCCCCAAAACCGCCACGGCGCCGCCGCCGCCTTTGCCAGGGCGGGATGCAGCCGGGCCGGCGGCGTGCGGTCGAGCAGGGGAAACCACAGCATCACCGTCAACAGCGATCCGGTCAGCCCCACCGCCGAAAACACCGCAACCTGCTTGAGGCCGGGGAACGGCGACAACGCCAGCGTGGCATAGCCGATGATGGTGGTGGCGGCGCCCACACTGATGCCGGCCGCCACCTTGGACAGCCTTTCCGCCGGGCGGGTGCGGTCGGTGAATATTTGGCCGAAATAGAACAGCGCGTAATCCACCGCGACGCCGATCAGGCTGGCCCCGAACAACTGGGCGGCCACGTGCAGAGTGCCGAACAGCGCCAGACAGGCCGACAGCGCGGTGGCCATGCCGGCGGCGATGGCCAGCAGCGACAGCGCCAACGGGCGCCCCGACCGGAACACCGCCAGCAGCAACAGAACCGTGCCGGCCAGCGAAACCAGACCGATGCGCGTGGATTCGTCCATGGCCTGTTCCGCCCCGGCCTTGGCATAGAACAGCGCGCCCAACCGCAGCATCCGCGTGCCGGGCGGGGCGCTGTCGCGAACCCCGTCGAAGGCGGCGCCGAAACGCCTTTGCATGTCGAGCGCGGTGGATTCGCCGGCCAGAACCATGCTGACCATGATCCAGTTGGTGCCGGCTTCGGTGACGGTCAGCATGCCGTCGTCCAGCATGAGTTTGCTGGCCGGTCGTGGCAGATCGGTCATGAAGGCGGGAAACAGCAGGAACGGATCGTGGGCCAGCAGGCGGGAATCCACCGGACCGGCGAAACCGTAGACCTGGGAAAGGGCGCGGGTGACCAGTACCTCGCCCTGGCCGTTGCGCAGCCGCTCGCGGTCGCCTTCGGCCAGCAAGCCGGCGCGATGGGGGAAATAGGCGGCGCCCAGCCGGCGGATGGCATCGGCGCTGGGAATGTCGTCGCCGGGCCGGATCAGCCCGGCATCGGCCAGGGTTTGGCGCAAGCGTGTCGCCTGGGCGCGGGCAACCGGCCGCTCGGCATGCCCGACCATCACCACCACGCGCCGCGACAGGGTCTCGGCCATGCGGGTCTTGGCGGCCTGGATGTCGGCGTCGCGATCCTCGCGCGGCAGCAGGGCCATCAGGTCGGATTCCACCGGCAGGCCGGATCGGGCGACGACCGCCAGATGGGCGCACGCCGCCAGCGCCACCGCCAGCCAGAGAAAGGCGAAGGCTTTCCTCACTTCAGCAGCGCCGCCTCGTCGGGGGTCAGCGCGCCGCCGTTCAGAACCTGATCGGTGAAGCGCAGGCGGTCGCGGTCGCCGCTGGGCTTTTCGATCTCGACTTCATCGACGAAGCGGCTCAGCCGCGCGGTGATTCCGGCGATCTGCGCGGCGGTGGGATCGTCCTTGCTTTTGGGGGCCAGGGCGACCTTGCCCGGTTCCCGCGTTACCTGGAAGGTTCCTTCCAGGGCGCGCCAGTCGCCGGCCAGGGCGCCGCCCATCATGTCGTACAGGCGCGACAGGAACGGCAGCCGTGCCGCCGCCAGCCGGGTGGTTTCCGCGCCATCCACGCTTTGCACCAATCCGGCGGGAGTGACCACGGTGGTGACGGCGAAGGGGGCTTCCGCCCGCCAGATCAGGCCATGGCCGGGAACCACCACGAACGAGCCTTCCGACCGCACCGGCTTGGCGAAGCCTTGCATGAAGCGTTCCTGCACGAAACGGCCGCGCAGCACGTCGCCATCCTTCAGAACCATGGGGTCGGCGGCGGCGGGGCTGGCGAACAGCAGCAGCGCCAGCGCGAGCAGACGTTTTTTCATGGCAGCAACCTCCGGACCCGCTCGATCAGAACCGGGGGCGATTCCAGGCATAGCTCGCCCGATGCCGCCTCGACCGCCAACTGGATGGTAGTGGCCTTGGTCAGCGTCTCGCCGCTTTCGGCGTCGTGAATGCGGTATTCGATGCGCAGCCGGTTCTCGTACTCGGCCAGGGTCGCCGTCACCCGCACATTTTGGGCGAAGCGGATGGGGCGGACATATTTGATCCGCATGTCGACGATGGGCCAAACGTGGCCCGAGCGTTCCATCTCGGGGTAGTTGTAGCCGATCCGGTCCAGCAGGGCGCAGCGGGCTTCCTCGAGGAACTGGGGATAATTGCCGTGCCACACCACCTGCATGGGGTCCAGGTGGTAGAACTGCGCCTTCACCTTGATTTCGGCGGAAATCATCCGGCCCTCCCCTTGGCCCAGAAGTCGAAAAAGTTGTACCACTGTGACGGCGCCTCGCGGCATTCCCGCTCGAGCCGCGCCGCGTAACGCGCCGTCCATTCGGCCAGCGCCTGCTCGCGTCGGCCGCGCGGCAACTCCACCCGTTCGGCAAAGGCTTCCAGGCTCAGGCGCCATTGCCCGTCGCCGGCGCGGCGGCAGAACAGCAGGTACACCGGGCAATCCAGCAGTGCCGCCAACAGCCACGGCCCTTGCGAGAAATCGGCCGGCTCGCCCAGGAACGGCACGCGGCAGACCCGGCCTTGCGACAGCACCGGCACCCGGTCGCCGGCCACCGCGATCCACTCGCCCGCCTCGATGCGTTCGCGCAACAGGATGGCGGTGTCGGGGCCGATTTCGGTGACCTGAAGCATGCGGGCGGCCGCTTCGCCGCGATAGGCTTCCAGCAGCCGGTTGTAATTGGCGGCGTGGCGGGTGTGGACCAGAACGCTTAGGCGGCGGCGCAACGCCGGATCCATCAGGGCATGCGACAATTCCGCGTTGCCGTGGTGGCTGACCACCAGCACGGCGCCGCGCGGGTCGGTGGCGGCGCGGGCCAGGACGTCGGCATCGACCGCTTCCAGCGCGCTGGCGGGAATGGCGCCGCTCCACGCGGCGAAGGCATCCAGCGCGCGGCCGGCGAAATCCATGAAGTGGCGGAAGCGTTCCGCCAAGGTGGGCGGGCGGTTCAGCACCCGGCCAAGATAGACCCGCGACGCATGCCGCTGTTCTTTTCCGGTCAGGAAGAAATAGGCGACGATGGGGGCCATCACCCAGCCGCAGGCGCGCCGGCCCAGCAGGCGATAACAGGCGGCGACGAAGGCCAGCCCCCACAGCGCGCCCCGTTCGCCCAAGCCCGCCCAGTGCGAGGAACCGGCGGCGGGCGGGCGGTTGCGCAACAGGACGGGCAAACGGGCCAGCATGGTCAGCACCAGCCGCGTATGCATGGCCGAGATGCGGACATTGTCGCGCAGCATCTGAAAGTTCGAGGTGTTGCCGTCGGGATAGACCACCCGCACCGGCACCATCACCGGCGGCACGCCGCGCCAGAACAGCCGCACCATGATCTCGGTGTCGAAATCCATGCCGTGGCCCAGGCGCTCGGCCTCCATCAGGCGCAGGCAGGCGGCCAGGGGATAGACGCGGAAGCCGCACATGCTGTCGGTGATGCGCAGCGACAGGGTTTCCACGAACACCCAGAAATGGGTGATCCACCGCCCAAGGCGGCGCCCCAGCGGCACCGAACGGTCATACAGCGGCGCGCCGCTGACCATGGCCTCGGGGGTGGCGGCGGCGGCGGCCAGCAGGCGGGGCAGGGCGGACAAATCGTGCTGGCCGTCGGCGTCCACCTGGACCGCATGGGTGAAGCCCGCTTCGGCAGCCAGGCGGAACCCGTCCATCACCGCCGCGCCCTTGCCGCCGTTTTCGGCCCGGCGATGAACGGTGACGCCGGCCTGGGGGCGATGCAGGGCGGCGATGGCCGAAGCCGCCGGCTCGTCGCTGCCGTCGTCGATGATGATCACCGGCAGATCATGGGCGCGCAACGCTTCCACCACGCCGGGCAAGGCGTGGAAATGGTTGCGGCTGGGGATCAGGGCGCAGGGCTTCATCATAGGAACACGGTTCCCGACGAGCACACCTCGTGCCCGCGCCGGTAGCTGAAGGCCAGCCGCTGCTTGCCCGCATCATGGCGCAACGCCAGGGTCAGCCGGTCGCCGGGCGAGATCACCGCCTTGAACTTGATCTGGAACTGGCGGGCCGCCGGCAGATCCAGCCCCATTCCCTCGCGGGCGAAATGCACCGCCCAATCCATTTGCACCACGCCGGGCAGGATGGGGCGGTCGGGGAAATGGCCCTGGAACCACAGCAGGTTGTCGGGGATGTGCAGGTCCAGCTCCGCCGTGCCCGTGTCCGGATTACGGGTGTCGAGAACGGCAGGCAGACGAATTGACGCGGAAAACAGGGCCTCCAGGTCGGCCGCCCGCCGTTTACCCATGGCCCCCTGCGGCAGGGTATCGACGAAACGCCATCGGCGCGGCATCCCGGCAGGTTCCAGCTGGTCGGCCAAAGCGCGTCTGAGCGACCGGCCCAGCCGGAACGCGCCCTCGCGGTCCAGCTCGGCCCGCCCCGCCGGCGACAGCACAACGGCCGCCGCCAATACCGGCGCCGGATCGTTCAGCACCAGCGCCGCCGCCGCCTCCACCATCGGCAACCGGGTCAACGCCTGCTCCACATCGCCAAGGTCGACGCGCTTGCCCTCGATCTTGGCGACACGGTCGGCGCGGCCGAGCAGGCGGAACGTGAGGCCGTCCGCCATCTCGATGCGATCGGCCACAATGGTGTTTCCGGCCGGGCCGCTCAGCGCCAGCAGCCCTTCGGCGGTCGAAGCGACGCCATAGCCCGGCAGCGGCGTCCAAGCGGGATCGCCGCCTTGCCGCTGTCGCGTCGCCATGGCGCCGGTTTCGGTGCTGCCGTAGATTTCGGTGACGGGAACGCCGAAGACGCGCGCCGCTTCGTCCGCCGCATGGGCCGGCAGCGGCGCCCCCGCCGACAGCACCATGCGCGGCCGCGCCGTCGCCGGCAACGGCGCCAGGCCGCCCATGCGGGTCAGATGGGCGGGGCTGGCGACCAGAACCGCGCCCGGCGGCAGGGCGCCCAGCAGGTCTTCCCACAATTCATGCTGTTCGGCGATGAACGGGCGCCCGGCGGCCAGCGGCCACAGCACCTTGAACATCATGCCGTAGGCGTGCTGGTGCGAGACGGCGGCCACGGTGGTGGCGTCGCCCAGGGCGTCGCCCCAGAGCGAGTGCAGCGCCACGGCCTCGGCACTCAACTGCGCCAGCGTCCGCTCCACCGGCTTGGCCTCGCCGGTCGAGCCCGAGGTGTGGAAGATCACGCGGGCGTGGGCGGATAGGGGACTGGTCCACTCGCCTTCGCCGGTGGCGAAGTCGTCGTCGATCAACCGCCCGTCCATGGCCGCCAGGGTGGCGGGCAATCCGTTGGCCGGCAGCACCACCTCGGCGCCGGCGGCCAGCGCCCCGAACAGGCAGACGGCGAAATGCCAGGAATCGCCGCAGGCCAGCACCACCCGTTGGCACCCGGCCAGTTGCCGCGCAACCCCGCCCACACCGGCGCAGAATTCGCCCCAGCAGCGCGTGCGTCCGCCCTGTACGGCGACCCCGTGAGACTGGGGATAGGCGGTGGGCGAAAGGTGCGCGGGCGGGATCATGGCGCGGCCTCGCGCAGCCTGACGCGGCGGCGGATGGCATATTCCGCCGCGAACAGGGCGCCCATCAGCACATAGCTGATCAGGCCGTTGTAAAGTGTCCACAATGCCATGTCGCCCGATGCGGCCGTCCACGCCGACACCCCGGCATTGACGGTCAGGAACAAGGCCCAGACCATCGTGACCCTGCGCATGTAGGATCGGGCGGCGTCGCTGGGCGCCGGCTCGGCCAGGGCGGCGAAGCATTCGACCAGACAGGGCGACTTCAGCAGCGACAGACCAAAGGCGGCGGCCATGCCCAGGCTCATCAGCACCGGATAGGCCAAGGCGGCGGTGTGCGCGTCGGCCATGCCCAGGCCGGCGGTGCTTGCCATGACCACCGCCAGCGCCGGGGTCAGCGCGCGGGAAGCCGCGCCGCGCCGCAACAGGCGCAAGCGCGCCGCCACCAGCGCCACAGCCGCCACCACCAGGGCGCCGGCGGGAACGCGCCCCAGCGAAAAATACACCGCGAAGGGATAGGCGAGTCCAAGCCCGCCCAGCACGACAACGGCCAGTCCCGACTTATTCGCTGAGAAGGTCATGGACGCGGTCGACCACGTCGGACACCGTGCGCACCGTCTTGAATTGCTCGGGCTTAATCTTCTTGCCGGTCAGATCCTGCAGCCGCACCACCAGGTCGACGGCGTCGATGCTGTCCAGGTCCAGATCTTCGAACAGCTTGGCGTCGGGCGTCACCTGATCGGCCGAAACCTCGAACATCTCTTGCAGATATTCCGACAGGGTGGCGAAAATCTCGTCGCGCGTCACGCCTTCACCTCCCGCTGATCCAGAATGAACGCCGCCAGATTGCGAATGCTGGCGAAGTGGCGTTTCACTTCCTCGGAAACCGTCTCGATGCGGATGCCATAGGCCTTGCGCAAGGCGACGCCCAGTTCAAGGGCGTCGATGGAATCCAAGCCTAATCCGGCATCGCCGAACAGCGGCTCGTCTGCGCCGATGTCTTCGGGCGCCAAATCCTCAAGCTTCAGCGCCGAGACGATCAGGCGCTTCAGTTCCTGTTCAAGTTCGTCAACCATTTGATTTGTTCGCGTAAAACTCTTCTATGAAGCCGACAAGCCTGCGCGAGGATTGTGAACGGAAGCGATACCCCAGGAATTCACGTATGTCCAGAAGGTTGCAGGCTTCAAGAAAAAATTCCGTTCTGGTTTTCGGCACCTTCCACCACGGATTGCCCTTGTGCAGCAGCGGCGGTTCCACCGAGATGCGGACCATCTGCAAATCGGCTTCGGCCAGAATGGCGATGTTGGCGAAGCCGCGATGCAGTTTCATCGGGCGCCCCCTGACGGTGCGGGTGCCCTCGGGGAAGATGATCAGGTTGTTGCCGGCGTGCAGGGTGGCGATGCAGGCTTGCATCAATTCCTCGGGGTCGAGGTCGTTGCGGATATACCCCGCGCCCTCGACCGTCAGGCGGAAGAACGGATTGCGCCACAATCCGCCCTTGACCACGCATTGCACGTTGGGAACCGCCGCCATGATCATCACCACGTCCAGCAGCGACGGGTGGTTGGCGATGATCATGGTGCCGCGCAGATCGCGCAGCTTTTCCACGCCCTGCATGCGCACGTCGGCGACCTTGAGGGCGTGGATGGCGCCGCAATAAAGCTTGAAGCTTCGGTGCAGCACCCGCTGGATACGGGTGCGGCGGCGTTCGGGGTCGCGGGTGACCAGTGCTATCAGCGGAAACACGCTCAGCGCCAGCAGCGACCCGCCGATCCCGATGATCGCCAGGAACAGCCCGGTGCCGAAGGCCCGCCAAACACGTTCGACGCTACGCGGCACGGCTGAAGCTCCACACCATGCGCCCGCCGGCCGCCCGGGCCTCGTCGGCGTTGCTCCGCAACAGATTGATCAGCGCGGCGGCGGCGCATTCCTCGCCGGGTTTCGCCGTCGGTCGTTGGCGCATCACGATGCTTTCTCCACCCGCCGGGGTCAGCAGCAGGGCCAGGGCCAAACCCGGTTCCGTTCCGCCGCCCACTTGTTCGTAGTCCCGGGGCAGGGCGCTGTCGAAATGCATCACCAGAACGCTGGCATCGCCCTCGGTCAGGCAGGCGGCGGCCTCGGTCAGGGCGGCGGCGAAGCTGTCCACGCCCGCCGACACGGCGGTGTGGCCCTGCCTGTTGCCGGTGGCGATGGACAAAAGGCCGGCCAGCCCGTGATGAACAGCCAGGCTGAATTCCGCCGGTGAAACCTCGCCGCTGTCGGCAAGCGAGTCCAGCAGGCCGAGCGTGCGGTCGTATTCGCCATGGCGGGAAGACAGGATGATCCGCGGCTCCATGCCGGGGCGGCCGGCCAGAACGGCCCAGGCGGCTTCCAGCGCCTTGCGCCCGATGGGGGTGATCCGCCGGCGCAGCGCGGCCGGAAGGGGCGGTGCCGGCTGGATCGCGTTGCCGGTGGCGACGGTCTCGTCGCCTTCGCAATAGGCGGCCCAGGCGAGCACGTTGATGTGCAATGCGTGCAGGTCTTCCTGCGGAATGTCTTGCATGGTCCGATACGCCGCCGTCGAAACCCGGAAGGGGATGCGACGGTCGGCGTCAAATCTCTTTTGGTTGCCGTGCACAAGAGTATGCAGACAAAAGGTTCTATGACAACCGTCCAGATGGGCGCGTATGACCAGGGCCGACTTTTCCCAATCCTAGGGTCTGGACGCCGGTTGCCTGAGTGACGGCCATTCCCTATCATGCCGCTTCGTATGCAACCCTTGGGCATTGTGCGGCGATGTTCACCTACCGAATTTCGAGGATCATTGCCGTCGCCTTGCTTGTGGTCGTGGCTGGCGCAGTCTTGGGCGCCCGGGCCGCCGAGCCCGATTTGCGCGCCCTGGTGGACGCCGCCAAATCGGCCGAGGATGGCGCCCCCGACATGGCGCGCCTGAGCCTGGTCAACGCCACCTCCAATTTCCTGCTGCGGATCGACGGCGACATCGACTTTCCCTTTCAGGTGGCCATCGACATGCCGATCGACGCCCAGCCGCAATCCTTAGGCGTCGCGCTGAAGGCGCCGGTCGAAGCCACCGGCCGCTACGTGGTGATTTTCGACGTGGCGCTGGCCAAGGTGACCCGGCGGGTTCGCGACATGAAGGAACAGCCGTCGCGACGGGTGGTCGCGGTCAACAAGATCGAAAATCCGGCCTTTGTGCGGGCGGTCCGGCAGTTGGACAAGGCCTCGGCCAAGGCCGAGAAACATCCGGGCAACGACAAGGTCATCAAGCTGCTCGACGAATCCCAGCTCAAGGTGGGGACGACGCCGCAATACCTCGAGCAACCCGTATACGGCCCCTACAATTACCGCCTGGCCGACGTGGAAGGGACCAAGGCGCTGACCGTCAACTACTACCTGGTCGACCGCTTGAGCGGGCGCTACATGAAGTCGATTTTCGACGTGGTCGAGCGCGAGCGTTTCACCATCGCCTACGACCTCGACCCCTCCGACCCCGGCCAATCGCAACTGGGCAGCGACGTCGCCCGCGAGGATGATGTGCGCGATTGGGAACGCGCGCCGGTGATGGTGTCGCTGTCGCAACTGCTCGATCATGCCCTGGCCCAGGGCGGTCCCACCCTGGCCGCCGGCGATCTTGGCGCGCTGCTGGACGGGGTGGCCAGGGATCGCAGCCGCGCGGTGGCCCGCGCCGAGGCCGAACGCTACGACCAACGCCCGCTCAACGATCCCCGCTTCGACAGCGTGGTGGCCATCTACACCCCCGACGGCATGGGCAGCGGCTTCTACGTGCGGTCCAACATCGTCATGACCAATTGGCACGTGGTGGAAAAGCGCCCGATCGTCGAATTGCGGCTTTACGACAAGCGCGAAACCTTCGGACAGGTGATCGCCAAGGACGTGCTGCTGGACTTGGCGCTGGTCAAGGTTCAGGACCGTGGCCGCCCGGTCGAGTTCTTCCTGGGCCACGAATTGCTGCCCGGCGAGCGGGTGGACGCCATCGGCCACCCCAAGCGGCAACTCTTCACCATCACCCGCGGCGTGGTCAGTGCCATCCGCAAACAGGCGGCGCGCACCAATGCGGCGCAAAGCAGCCGCCAGGTTTTTTACGTGCAGACCGACGCCGAGATCAATCCGGGCAATTCGGGCGGGCCGCTGTTCAAGGGCGACAAGGTGGTCGGCGTCAACACGTTCAACAGCCAGCAGCGGGGCGATCCCGGCGGTTCGGTCATGGTGCCCAATCCCGGCATGGGGTTCGCGGTTCATTATTCCGAGGCCAAACGATTCCTCGACGAAGCCATGAGGGGGGAATGAGCATGTCCATCCACCGGCGTCAGTTCATGGTCGCGGGCCTGGCGGCGGCGCTGGGCGCCTGCCAGCGCCGCAATGTCGGCGACATGGTCGTCGATTCCAAGACCGACCGCATGTACGGCATGCGCTCGGACAATTCCGTGCTGGTCGATCCGGCCATGTTTCCCAACAAGCGGCTGAAGCTGTCGCTGCGCAACATGTCGGGCGATCCGGTGTGGGATCTCGACGCCATCCGCGAGCGCCTGTATCAGGGCTATGTTTCCAAGGGTTATGCGCGATCCGACGGCAATGATTTCGGCCTGAAGGTCGACCTCAACGTCATCCGCAGCCAGCAATTCGACCGCGACATGATCACCCAGTTCGGCTTTCTCGGCGGCAACATGGGCGTGGTGGCCGGGGGCGTGGTCGGCGCCGGCGCGGGCGGGCTGAGCGGTGCGGCCATGGGCGCAGGCGTGGGCATGGCGGCGGGGGCGGCGTTGGGCACGCTGGCCGGCTATTTCACCAACGACAACATTTACGTGGTGATCACCGAAGCCACCTTCGCCGTGCGGCGCAACGCCGCCAAGGCCCGCCGGGTGGTCACCTTCGACGGCAGCCCCCGGGTGGAGGAATGGGACGAAACCGGCTTCGGATCGTTCAACCGCGTCCATCGTGTGCTGATCGCCAATTACGGCGGCGGCCGGAATGTGACGCAGACCGACATCGCCCAGGATATCCGCGAGCGGCAGGT
>DATGXU010000272.1:0-3709 GCA_035298685.1 Magnetospirillum sp.
GTCCGCAGCGGCCGCCGCCGCCAGCCATTGCGCCATGGCGGTCTTCAGCCGGCCGCTGGCGCACAGCATCTGGCCCGGCCGGGTCAGGGCGGCGCGGATGGCGCCGGGATCGCCCTTTGCGGGCTGGGGCTCGGTCAGCCGCCACAGGGCGCGATGCACGGCCAGCGCCGGCTCGGCCAGGGCGGCGTTGACGAACGGCAGCGGAACCAGGGGAAAGGCCGAACGCGGAAAGTTCTGGGTGAAGTCGTCCCAGGTGGCGCCCATGGCGACCACCGCGATGTTGTCGCCGGTGGATGGCAGCGGGCCGACGGCCACATAACCCTGGCCGCCGTAAAGCGAATCGTGGAAGGTTTTCACCAGGCTCCAGGCCGGTGGAAGGGAAAGCCCGTCAAGCGGTCCGCCCGCAAGTTCGGCAAAGACAGCGAATTGCGCCGCGTCGCGGGCGTCGTAACCGAAGATCGTCATGCTTTCCCCTCCCCCTTTCGATCACAGGTCCCGAGACCGGATGCCGACCGGGATTTCCGTTCTCACGAAGCTGCCCATGCAGCCGACCGAACCGCCCTTGCCGACGTCGCCGTTGGCGCCCAGGCCGCCGCTTCCGGCACGGGTGCGCGGTTCTTTCGGGCTGCTGGTTTCGTTAAGGCCGCCGACGCCGCCGGTGCCGCCCATGCCGCCTTCGCCGCCCATGCCCCCCGGGCCGCCGGGGCAGCTGGGGGTGATCTGGTTGATGTTGACGCCCATGCCGTAATTGATCTGCACGTGGCCGCCATCGCCGCCATTGCCGCCGGCACCGCCATTGCCACCCTGGCCGCCATTGCCGCCGGCACCGCCATGGGCCGCAGGGACCTTGTTGTTCGTCAGGCACGAAAACACGTCGGTCTGGCCGGAATTGCCGCCATTGCCGCCCTGGCCACCCTGGCCGCCATTGCCGCCCTTGCCGCCTTGGCCGCCGACGCTGACGATGCTCAGCGAGCCGGACAGCGAGTGATAGAGGTTCATCACCATGATCGGCGCGGTGGCTCCGCCCGCGCCGGATGTCCCGGTGGTGCCGTTGCCGCCGTCGGTGCCGGCGCCGCCGTTACCCGACGCGAAGCAGGCGCGCAGTTTCGAACCGCCGTTGGCCCCGGGCTCGCCGTTGACGCCTTTGGCTCCGGCACTGCCAGGCGCACCGTTGATGCCGCTGCCGCCCTGAACCAGAATGATGGGAATGGTGTTCATATGGCTTGCCTCCGCAGCACCAGACTTTGGGGAACTTGGACGAGGGTCAGCTGGCTGGGCTGACCGGGTTGGCCGCCGGTGCCGTTGGCGCCCACGTTGCCGGGGGTGCCGTTGCGGCCGGGCGAGCCGCCGCCGCTGCCGCCCGAACCGCCGTTCCCGGGTGAGCCGCCGCCGCCGCCCTGGCCGCCGGTGCCGCCGGGTGCGCCGGTGGGCTGGCTGCCGGTGCCCCAAGTGACGTTGCCGGACATGTTGACGTAGCGGATCACCACGGTTGCGCCGTTGCCGCCGTTGCCGCCGTTGCCGCCCGACCCGCCCTGGCCGCCGTTGCCGCCCACGCCGCCGTTGGTGGCGGGGCAACTGCTCTGGGTGCCCGAGACGCTGGCCGCGCCATTGCCGCCATTGCCGCCATTGCCACCCGCGCCGCCGGCGCCACCATTGCCGCCGGCGCCGGCCGTGGTCATGATGCTCAGGTCGCCGACGATGTTCTGGTAGTAGCAGTTGATGCTGACCGCCGGCGTTCCCATGCCGCCGTCGGTGCCGGCGCCGCCGGAACTGCCGTTGCCGCCGCTGCCGCCATCGGTTCCCGTGGTGCCGCAGGTCTTTCCGTCGGAACTGAGGGTGCCGCTGCTGCCCGCGCCGCCGTTGGCGCCGCCGGTTCCGGCTGCGCCGGCCGTGCCGTTCGGCCCAGGGGCGGATGGCGCGCCGATGACACTAGCCATTGCTGCCCTCCACGATGAAGTTGTTGACGTTGAAGGTGACCTCGGTCTGCACGATGATCTGGCCGCCCGGCAGCACCTGGATGGTGTTGGCGTTCACCTGCACCGGTCCGGGACCCGAGATCACCAGCGGCTCGCCGGGTTGGACGACGATGGTGTCGGCGTTGATCACGGTGCCCTTCAGCGGGAAGGACATGGCGTTGATGATCGGCTCCCATTCCGCCACTTTGGCGGAGTTGCCCAGCAGGAAGGCGGTGGTGGCCTTGGAAATCAGGTTGCAAACCTCGGCCCCCAGCGACAGGCTGAGCGCGCAGATGTCGTCCGAGGTTTCGGCAAGCGCGGCTTGGGCGCGCGGCGGCGGCGGCGGCGGATAGTCCACATAATTGTCCGACAGGCCGTCCTCGGTGAAATGGAAGTCGGGAATGCCGCCCAGCACCTTCATCTCCGCCACCGAGTTCACCGTGCGGACGTGGCCGGGGATGTCGACGCCGCCATCGGGATGGCCGACGAACAGGCCTTTGCCGGTCCGGCCCAGCCGGGCGGTGTCATAGCTTTTGCCGTGCAGATCGGCCGGGGTCAGCCCAAGCGTCTTCAGGCGCAGGGCGAAAAGCTCGTTACTGGTTTCGGAATCCATGATCATGCGTGTCTCTCCCAGGTTGCGTGCGGCCACGCGGCCGACCCTTGGCCGAGGAGATGTGTCAGGCGGCCCAGGCATCCGGCCGCCCCGTCAGCGTCCGCGACCGATCGCTACGCACCGGCCGTTCGGAACCATCCCCCCGAACCACGACGGCGGACCGCCCACGGCATTGGCCGGCATGCCGGGCATGCAGTCCTACTCGCGGTGAGGGTTTGTCGCGTCGATATGCACGCTAAATGAGAAAAGCGGGGCAGGGCAATCTGACAATTTGAAGTTGCTACAATAAATAACAATGTATGCGTATCGTTGCATCGCGGGAGCCGATGAAGGATGGCGGCCGGATTGCGCAATGGTCGGCGCCCGGCATTAATCGCTTTGCCCGAGGTCATGGCTCGGGATAGCGTGGGCGGGCTGCTCGTGGATCACGGCGCGGCAACCGACCGCAACCCAAGAGGCGAGCATGCGCATTCACAACGGCTGTACCGTCACGTTGGACTACTCTGTCACCAGTGAGGACGGGGAACTCATCGACCAGGGCGCCGAGCCGTTGGTTTACCTGCACGGCGACCATGACGGCCTGTTCCCCAAGCTGCAGGCGGCGCTGGACGGCAAGACGCTGAACGACACCGTGGTGGCGGTGCTCGAGGCCGAGGACGCGTTCGGCCCCTACGACCACAGCCGGGTGCGCATCGAGCACCGCGCGCGTTTCGACTTCGACATCGCGGTGGGCACGCAGCTTGAGGGCTCGGACGACGACGGCCAGTCCACGGTTTTCGTGGTCAAGGAAATCGACGGTGATCGCGTCACCCTTGACGCCAATCACCCGCTGGCCGGCCTGACCTTGGTGTTCACCTGCACCGTGGCGGGAATTCAGCCGGCGTCCTGATTGGGTAGGGCAAGACGGCGCCCTCTGCCGCCGGGCGGAAGAGGGCGCCGTGTGCTGGTGCCGAGCGTCGCATCAGACGCGCGGCGCGCTTGGCGGCCATTGCGGCCGCGGCCAAGGGCGCGGATGCGCCCGCCCGGCGAGAGCCAAACATAACGCGGGATCATCGAGCGTCACCTGTGACGCTCGATGATTTAAGCGTTGGCGCCGGGCTTCCAGCGCAGCACCGGGGTGCGGGCGGCCAGGGTTTCGTCG
>DATGXU010000273.1:0-6966 GCA_035298685.1 Magnetospirillum sp.
AGCTGTTCGGCTATGACGACGCGCTGGACGTGTTCGGCGTCCACGGCCTGGGCGGCATCGTCGGCGCCGTGCTGACCGGCGTGTTCGCCGTGTCCGCCATCGGCGGCACCGGCAAGGCCGGCCTGATCGACGGCAACGCCAATCAGGTGTGGCTGCAGATCGAAGGCGTGCTGTTCACCCTGGCGTGGTCGGGCGTGGTCAGCCTGGTGCTGCTGAAGCTGATCGACCTGACCATCGGTCTGCGTGTCAGCAAGGAAACCGAAACCGAGGGCCTGGATCTGGCCCTGCATGGCGAAACCATGCACGACTAACCGTCACCCCTGGGGAGGGCGTGAGGCGCCGGGTCCGGAGACGGGTCCGGCGCTTCGTCGTTTAGATGTTCCCTCGCCGGGCGCAGGAACGCCGCGCCTCATATCTGAGGCTCGCCGTTTAGCGACCCAAGGCATCCAGTTGCGCCAGCACCGCCGTGCGAACCACCGCCCCGGTCAGCGGCGGCGTCGCCTGATTTCCCACCTCGATGCGGGCAAAGGCCAGCCGACGCCCGCCCCGTTCCGCCCAACCAACGAACCAGCCCTGCGGCCGGCTTTCCTCGATGGTGTCGGGGGTGTCGCCCAGCCAGCCGCTGCCGGTCTTGCCGTGGACCGTCCAGCCGCCGGCGCTCTGAAACACCGGCAAGGCGGCGGCGGTGTTGTCATAGGCCGCAGCCGTGATGCCCAATTCCCGCCGCAGGAAGGCGCGGATGAAGCGCACCTGCTCGTCCGGGGAAATGCGAAGCGACGACATCAGCCATGCCTGGGTCAGGCCGTCATCCTTGCCGGGGGTGCCGGAAAAGTCGCGGTTGCCGTAGTTCCAGGCATCCACATAGCGTTGCAGGCGCTGGCGCCCCAGTTGCTTGGTGACGTGGCGCGAATACCAGATGATGGAGTCGCGCAACCAGATGGTGGGATCGGTGGCCTTGCGCTCGCGCTCGCTGGCGCCGATCTCGGACCGATAGTCGATCAGCGGCTGCTGCGGATCGACAAGAAAGCCGGTATCGAACCCCATCGCCGCCAAAGGGAATTTGAAGGTCGAACACGGGCTGAAGCGGCGCTCGCACGGCCCCTGGCGCACCAGGGCGGCACCGGTTTCCACATCCTCGATCACCGAGCAGACCACGTTCCTGTCATCGGCTCGCCCCGAAATCGGCAGCAAAGCCGCGCCAATGCCCATGCCCACCGCGCCGAGAAAACCACGCCTGGATATCATCCCTTGCCTCCGTTCTTGCTTTTGCAACCCCAGAAATATTCCGCTGGCGCGGGCGGGACAAACGATGATACCTCGTCAGAGCCAATAGATTTTTTTGCATCTCGCCATGGACCGCCCCTATCTGCCGCTGAATGCCCTGCGCGCCTTCGAGGCATCGGCGCGACACCTGAGCTTTACCCACGCCGCCATCGAGCTGAACGTGACCCAGGCGGCGGTCAGCCATCAGGTGCGGGCGCTGGAACGGCGACTGGGCGTGTCGCTGTTCCTGCGGCTGCCGCGCGGCCTTGCCCTGACCGACGAGGCCATGGCGCTGTTGCCGACGCTGCGCGATTCCTTCGACCGCATCGGCCATCTGCTGGAACAGTTCGGCGGCGCGCGGCCTCGCGAGGTGCTGACCGTGGGCGCCGTCGGCACCTTCGCCGTGGGCTGGCTGCTGCCGCTGCTGCCGCAGTTCCGCGAGGCCCATCCCTTTATCGATCTCAGGCTGTCCACCAACAACAACCGGGTGGACATCGCCGCCGAGGGACTGGATTACGCCATCCGCTTCGGCGATGGCGCCTGGCATGGCACCGAGGCGCTGAAGCTGTTCGCCGCGCCCATGTCGGTGCTGTGCACCCCCGAGATCGCCCGCCGCCTGCGCGAACCCGCCGACGTGCGCCACGAAACGCTGCTGCGATCCTATCGCGTGGATGAATGGCCGGACTGGTTCACGGCCGCCCAGGTTCCGGTTCCGCCCGTCCGGGGACCGGTTTTCGATTCGTCGTGGACCATGGTCGAAGCCGCCATCCAGGGCGCGGGCGTGGCACTGGCGCCCTCCATGATGTTTCGCCGCCAGTTGGCTGCCGGCTGGATCGTTCAACCCTTCGACATTCTTGCCCATGCCGGGGCCTATTGGCTGACCTGGCTGAAATCCCGCCAGCCTAGCCCTGCGATGTCCACGTTTCGCCGCTGGCTCGAGGCACAGCTTCCGCCGACACCATAGCGGCCCGTTCCCGCACATAGCGCACCAGCAGGCTGTCGAAGTGCAGCACGCCACGGAAATAGGCGGAAGAGTATTCGGCTAAGGCCTCGGCCAGCCGGTCCAGGCAGCCGTCGGCGATCAGCGCGCGCAGGCGCATCAGGGCATGGCGATCCCGTTCGTGCTCGGCGATATGGTCGTCGGCACCGGGGTAGTGGAGCTGGATCATCAGCTCCTCTTCCTCGCGGAAGTGATTGAGGGTGGTGGTGCGCAATTCCTCGAACAGGGCGCGCACGCTTGACAGGTCGCCGTCGGCGATGCTGGTGCGCAATGCCTCCAGCACTTCGAGAAGATGGCGATGATCGTCGTCGAAGCCGCTGATCCCCAGGTTCATGCCGGCAAGCCAAGGCATCCGCATGGCCCGATCTCCAACACTAAGATGCATTTAGTAAACATCTTTGGAGAACGCCGGGGCAATACCTACGCACAGACACATACCTCAGACCATATGGGGGAAGCCCAAGCCTCCCCCATCCGGCATAGATCAGGCCACGCGGCGGCCCATCACCGCTTCGAGATGGGCATACAACGCCGCCGCCGTCTCGGGGTGGGCCAGCGCCGCATCGACGATGGCGGTGACGTAACCGGCCTTGTTGCCGCAGTCATAGCGGGTGCCGACGAAGCGCAGGCCGGACAGGCCCACCGCGTCGATGGTGGCGGCGATGGCGTCGGTCAGCTGGATCTCGCCGCCCTGGCCCTTGTGCTTGCGCTCCAGGTGATCGAACACCACCGGATCCAGGATGTAGCGGCCGATCACCGACAGGGTGGAGGGCGCCTGCTCGGGGGCGGGCTTTTCCACCATGCCGCGGGCGCGGGCCACCTGCCCCACTTCCTCGATCACATCAAGGATGCCGTAGCGGTTGACCTGCGACAGCGGCACGTTTTCCACCGCCACCAGATGGCCGCGCGTCTGCCGCCACTGCTCGACCATCTGCTTCAGGCAGCCGGGCTTGCCCATGATCAGGTCGTCGGGCAGCAGCACGGCAAAGGGTTCGTTGCCGACCACCGGCCGCGCGCACCACACCGCATGGCCCAGGCCCAGCGGCGCCGGCTGGCGCACGGTGGTGATGGTCACGCCCTTGGGACAGGTCGAGCGGGCGATTTCCAGCAATTCGGTCTTGCCGCGCGCTTCAAGCTGGCGCTCAAGCTCGGCCGAGGTGTCGAAATGATCGGCCAGCAGTTCCTTGCCCTTGGCGGTGACCAGCACGATCTCGGTGATGCCGGCCTCGGCCGCCTCTTCGACGGCATACTGGATCAGCGGCTTGTCCACCACCGGCAGCAGCTCCTTGGGCAGCACCTTGGTGGCGGGAAGCACGCGGGTACCCATACCGGCAACGGGAAGAACGGCTTTGCGGATCATGGACGTCTCTTAACGAGAAAGTTGCGATAGGGCGAACTGTCTACCCCCTTTGCGTCCTCCCAATGTCCGGTTGATGGCAAGATCATGGCATGTGCGGGCGCGGGCGGATATGATCCGGCCGCCATGCTCGACCGCGCCCGTGCCCTTCTCCGCTCCGTATTCGGCTTCGACGGTTTCCGCCCCGGCCAGGACGCCATCATCGGCGCCATCCTGGCGGGCGAGAACGTGTTGGCGATCATGCCCACCGGCGCCGGCAAGTCGCTGTGCTATCAGCTGCCCGCGCTGATCGGCAACGGCCTGACCGTGGTGGTGTCGCCGCTGATCGCGCTGATGCGCGATCAGGTGGCGCAGCTGACCAATTACGGCATCAACGCCGCCGCGCTGAATTCCAGCAACGACCCGGCGGCGGCGCGGCGCATCTTCGACCAGTTGCGCGACGGCGATCTGCGGCTGCTTTACCTGGCGCCCGAGCGGCTGGCCCGCCCCGACACCATGGACCTGCTGCGCAATGCCGGCGCCACCCGGCTGGCCATCGACGAGGCCCATTGCGTCAGTCAATGGGGCCACGATTTTCGCCCGGAATATCTGGCGCTGGGCGAGCTGCGGCGCGAGCTGGGCGGCATCCAGACCGTGGCCTTCACCGCCACCGCCGACGCCGCCACGCGGGCCGACATCGCCGCCCGCCTGTTCGACGAGGAACCGCGCACCTTCATCGGCGGCTTCGACCGCCCCAACCTGCTGCTGGCGATGGCGTCCAAGAACAGCGCGCGCAAGCAGTTGCTGGAGTTCCTGGCCGCCCGCAAGGGGCAAAGCGGCGTGGTCTATTGCGCCTCGCGCGCCGGCTGCGAGGACATGGCGGAAACCTTCAACGCCGCCGGCCACCGCGCCCTGGTCTATCACGCCGGCCTGGACAAGCAGGTGCGCGAAGCCAATCAGGATGCCTTTCTGCGCGAGGACGGCATCACCATGGTGGCGACGGTGGCCTTCGGCATGGGCATCGACAAGCCCGACGTGCGCTTCGTCGCCCACGCCGACCTGCCCAAGAGCATCGAGGCGTATTATCAGGAAATCGGCCGCGCCGGCCGCGACGGGCTGCCGGCCGACACCCTGACCCTGTACGGCCTGGGCGACGTCAAACTGCGCGCCCTGCAGATCGAGGAAAGCCAGGCCTCGGACGAGCAGAAGCGGATCGAGCGCAGCAAGCTCAACGCGCTGCTGGCGCTGTGCGAGGCGCCGCGCTGCCGCCGCCAGACCCTGCTGGCCTATTTCGGCGAAACCAGCGAGCCGTGCGGCCGCTGCGATTTGTGCATCCACGGCGTCGAAGTCTATGACGGCACCATCGACGCGCAAAAGGTGCTGTCGGCCATCTACCGCACCGGCCAACGCTTTGGCGCGGATCACCTGATCAACATCCTGGTGGGCACGGAAAACGACGCGGTGCTGCACCACGGCCACCACCAGCTTCCCACCTTCGGGGTTGGCCGCGACCGCACGCGCGAGCAATGGCGCTCGATCTTCCGCCAGCTTTACGCCGCCGGGCTGATGACCCAGGACCTGTCGGAATTCGGCGCCTGGAAACTGACCGAGGACGGCGGGCAAGTGCTGCGCGGCAAGGCCCGCATCGAAATCCGCCTGGACGCCCTGCGCTCGCGCCAAAAAAAGGCCAAGACGCCGGCCGCCCAATTGCCGGCGGAATACGATTCCGACCTGTTGGCCGAACTGAAGAAGCTGCGCCGCGAACTGGCCGCCGAGCAGGGCATTCCGGCCTATGCGGTGTTCCCCGACCGCACCTTGATGGAGCTGGCCGCCCGCCGCCCCATGTCGCTGGACGAGATGCGCGGCATCCACGGCATCGGCGAGGCCAAGCTGGCCCGCTACGGCGAAATCTTCCTGGAAGCCCTGTTGTAAAAAAGGTGCGGAAAAACTTTCCCTATGGGGTCGACTGCCCCTCTCGTCATGGCCGTGCTTGACACGGCCATCCATGCGGTTCCGCACAAATCCCTTTTGAATCAATGGAATGGATGGCGACACATGGATGCGCGGGTCAAGCCCGCGCATGACGAAAACGAGGAAGAAAGCCTCGGAAAGGCGTTATTCCGCAGACTAGTAAAAGGCGGTCAGCGGCGGGGGCCGCGCTTGGGTTCGCCGCCGCGCGCCGGGCGCGTATGCTGGGTCATGAACGGCTTGCCCTTGCCTGGCGGCGCCCCCTTGCCCACCGGCTGCCCCGCCGGCACCAATTGGTGCTGGCCGGGACCGATCAGGTCTGCCCGGCCCATGGCCTTCAGCGCCTCGCGCAGGATCGGCCAGTTTTCGGGGTCGTGATAGCGCAGGAACGCCTTGTGCAGCCGGCGCTGGCGCTCGCCGCGCGCGGAAAACACCACCTCGCCGCCCTGGCGGCGGATGGGCTGCAGCGGGTTCCGGCCGGAATGGTACATGGCGGTGGACAGCGACATGGGCGACGGCAGGAACGTCTGCACCTGATCGGCCTTGAAGCCGTTGCGCTTCAGCCACAGCGCAAGATTCATCATGTCGCGGTCGGTGGTACCGGGATGGGCGGCGATGAAATAGGGGATCAGGTAATACTTCTTCCCCGCCTCGCGCGCCGCCTGCTCGAACAATTGCTTGAAGCGGTCATAGGCGCCCATGCCCGGCTTCATCATCTTCGACAGCGGGCCGTCCTCGGTGTGCTCGGGGGCGATCTTCAGATAGCCGCCCACATGGTGAGCCACCAGTTCCCGAACATAGGCCGGGCTTTTCACCGCCAGATCATAGCGCACGCCCGAGCCGATGCTGATGCGCTTGACGCCCTTCACCGCCCGCGCCTTGCGATACAGCGCGATCAACGGATCGTGGTTGGTTTCCAGGTTCTTGCAGATGTCGGGATAGACGCAGGACGGGCGCCGGCACACCGCCTGGATGGCCGGGTCCTTGCAGTTCAGCCGCCACATGTTGGCGGTGGGGCCGCCCAGGTCGGAAATGGTGCCGGTGAAGCCCTTGGTCTTGTCGCGGATCGCCTCGATTTCCCGCAGGATCGAGCGTTCCGAGCGGCTTTGGATCACGCGGCCCTCGTGCTCGGTGATCGAACAGAACGAGCAGCCGCCGAAACAGCCGCGCATGATGTTCACCGAAAACCGGATCATCTCCCACGCCGGGATCTTGGCGTCGCCGTAACACGGATGGGGCGCGCGGGCATAGGGCAGATCGTAGACGCCATCCATTTCCGCCGTGGTCAGCGGAATGGGCGGCGGCGTCAGCCACACTTCCTTGTCGCCATGGCGCTGCACCAGGGCGCGGGCATTCCCCGGATTGGCTTCCTGATGCAGGATGCGCGAGGTGTGGCCGT
>DATGXU010000274.1:0-13658 GCA_035298685.1 Magnetospirillum sp.
CGCCTCGGCCTATCTGGCGTTTTCGTCCGACCGCCTGAGCCAGCAGCAGATCACCGACTACGTCACCCGCGTGGTGCAGCCCAAGCTGTCGGCGGTGCCCGGCGTCGCCAATCCCGAACTTTTCGGCGGGCAGAAATTTTCCATGCGCGTCTGGCTGGACCCGGAAAAGCTGGCCCAATTCGGCATGAGCACCGACGAGGTGCGCGCCGCGCTGACCAGCAACAACTACAGCTCGGCCGCCGGCTCGACCAAGGGCTCGTACGACGTGGTGACCACCCAGGCCGACACCGACCTGAAAAGCGTCGAGGAGTTCAAGCGCCTGGTGGTCAAGAACATCGGCGCGCGCCTGATCCGGCTGGGCGACGTGGCCGACGTGTCGCTGGGCGCCGAGAACGACGACATGAGCGTGTTCGCCAGCGGCGACCGCGCCATCTTCGTCGGTATCTACACCACGCCCGAGGCCAATCCGCTGACGGTGATCCGCGAAGTGCGCGAAAGCGCCCTGCCCGCCATCGTCGCCCAGTTGCCGCCCGGCCTGACCGCCAAGGTGGCCTATGATTCCACCATTTTCATCGAGGCCGCCATCCACGAGGTGGTCAAGACCATCGTGGAAGCGGCCATCATCGTCATGGTGGTGATCTATCTGTTCATGGGCAACCTGCGTTCGGTGGCCATTCCCGTCATCACCGTTCCGCTGTCGCTGGTGGGCGTCGGCGTGTTCCTGATGGCGCTGGGCTTTTCCGTCAACCTGTTGACGCTGCTGGCCATGGTGCTGGCCATCGGCCTGGTGGTGGACGACGCCATCGTAGTGGTCGAAAACGTCCACCGCCATATCGAGGAAGGCCTGAGTCCGTTCCAGGCCGCCATCGTCGGCACGCGCGAGATCGCCGGGCCGGTGATTTCCATGACCATCACCCTGGCGGCGGTCTATGCCCCCATCGCCTTCATGGGCGGCCTGACCGGCTCGCTGTTCAAGGAATTCGCCCTGACGCTGGCGGGATCGGTGGTCATCTCGGGCGTCATCGCGCTGACGCTGTCGCCCATGATGTCGTCGCTGATCCTCAAGCACGACACCGACCGCAAGGGGCTGTCGGCCCGCATCGACGCCACCTTCGACCGGGTGCGCGCGATCTACGAACGCTGGCTGGCGGCGGGCCTGCGTGATCGGCCTACCACCTTGCTGTTCGCCGCCATCGTGCTGGTCAGCCTGCCGTTCCTGTTCATGGCCGTGCCCACCGAACTGGCGCCCGAGGAAGACCAGGGCGTGGTGTTCACCGCCTTCAACGGCCCGGCCTCGGCCAACACCGACTTCATGGAGGTGTTCAGCCACGAAATCGACCAGAAACTGCGCGGCGGCTTCCCCGAGGTGCAGGACACCTTCCTGATCAACGGCATCGGCGCCATGAGCAACGGCTTCGGCGGCGCCGTGCTGAAGCCGTGGGAGAACCGCAAGCGTCAGGCCAAGGACCTGACGGCGGATTTCCAGATGTCGCTGAACTCGGTGTCGGGCGTCAAGGCGTCGGTGTTCCCGCCGCCGGCCCTGCCGGGCGTCGATGGCCTGCCGGTGCAGTTCGTCATTTCCGCCATCGCCGATTACCGCCAGCTCGAGGACGTGCAGGCCGAGATCACGAAGCGGGCCGCCACCTCGGGCATGTTCGCCTTCATCGACGCCGACCTGAAGTTCGAAAGCCCGCAGACCAAGCTGGACATCGACCGCGACAAGGCCGCCGCCTACGGCATCACCATGCAGCAGATCGGCGACGCCCTGGCGACCATGACCGGCGGCAACTACGTCAACCTTGTCAACCTGCAGGGTCGGTCCTATCAGGTCATCCCGCAGGTGCCGCGCGAATACCGCCTGGATCCGCGCCAGTTGGGGCGCTTCCACGTCCGCGCCTCGGACGGCACGCCCATTCCGCTGTCGTCGCTGGTGTCGCTGGGCCACGCGGTGCAGCCGGTGTCGCTGAACCAGTTCAACCAGTTGAACTCGGTCACCATCCAGGCCTTCCCCATGCCGGGGGTCACCCTGGGCCAGGCGCTGTCGTTCATGGAAAGCACCGCCCGCCAGGTGCTGCCCAACGGCTTCACCGTGGATTACGCCGGCCAGTCGCGCCAGTACATGCAGGAAGGCAACGCCCTGGTGCTGACCTTCGTGTTCGCGCTGGTGATCATCTTCCTGGTGCTGGCCGCGCAGTTCGAAAGCTTCCGCGACCCGCTGGTGATCATGGTGTCGGTGCCGCTGTCCATCTGCGGCGCGCTGATCCCGCTGGCCATCGGCGTGGCGACCATGAACATCTATACCCAGGTGGGGCTGGTGACGCTGATCGGCCTGATCACCAAGCACGGCATCCTGATCTGCGAGGTGGCGCGCGAGCGTCAGGAACAGGAAGGCCTGAGCCGCATGGAGGCGGTTCAGATCGCCGCCGGCCTGCGCCTGCGCCCCATCCTGATGACCACGGCCGCCATGGTCACCGGCCTGATTCCGCTGCTGATGGCCAGCGGCGCCGGTGCCGCCAGCCGCTTTTCCATCGCGGTGGTGATCGTGGCCGGCATGAGCATCGGCACCTTGTTCACCCTGTTCGTGCTGCCGGTCATCTATACCCTGCTGGCCTCGGACCGGCGCAAGCCGACCCGGGCGGAATTGGACGCCAAGGTCCACAAGGCGTTCGAACCGGCGGAAATGGCGGAATAGTCGGCCGCCATCCACCGAAGCACGACATACACCACACAGGGCGACAGCACGCTGCCCGAGGCGCAATGGGTGATCCGGCTCCTGTAAACCGACGATGACACGGAGGCGGGGGCATTTCCCGCCTCCGCCTTTCATCATGACCCGCATGAGAACGCCAACCTAATGCACTGAAATTCTTTAATTCATCCCATGCCGTCCACCTTGGTTGACGCGCATGCGGGCGAGCCGGGCACGATTCAGCCCACCGCTAGAACCATCGCGCCCCGCGGGCGTCCATCCTTGTGAGCAGACAAGGAGGCCTTTCGATGACAACCAGGGTTGTCGGCTTGGTGGCGGCCGTGATTTCCGCCGCGATACCGCTGGTCTCGGCCTGGGCACAGGTCGAGCACGCCCAGCGCCTGGCCCTCGAGGTGGCGGTGCGCCGCGCCCAGGTGCGCGCCCTGCTGTGCGAACCGCAAAAGAGCCACTCCACGACACCCGGCGCGTCCATGGTGCCGGACGCCCGCCTGCCGTCCTCGCCCCCGGTGGGCACCGCCGGACCGGTGGCGGCGGGCGATTGTTCCAACAGCCTGTGGCCGTTCGGCCGCTGATATCCCGATGCGCGCTCGCGCCATCCGGCACCAGCGCGCTATCACCATCGGGCTTCCCCTCGCCGCCAACGGGGGGAAGTGTCGGGGAGGGTGAGGGCAACCGGGCTCCCTGTGCCAACAGCCGGCCCCCCACCCTCCTTTTTCCCCTGACGGGGAAATCAGGCGAACCAGCCGGCCGCCTCGGATGGCGCGTGGACGTGCAGCCCCAGCAGCAGAACGCCCTGACTGGCCGGGTCTTCCACCGCGCCGTCGCCGGCGATGATCCAGGTGCCTTGCTTGGTGTCGTGCAGCACCAGCGCCGCCGACTGCACGTCGTGACTGAACACCAGCCGGTCGCCTTCCGACGGATGGAAATCGGTGATGACGTCCTTGCCCTGCCCCACCAGGAAGCGGTCGGCGCCGCTGCCACCCACCAGATCGTCATCCCCCTGCCCGCCGGCCAGCACGTCGTTGCCGCGCCCGCCCACCAGCACGTCGTCGCCATGGCCGCCGATCAACCGATCGTCGCCGTTGCCGCCCAACACGAAAGCGCCGGGAATACCCGCCCCCGACGGCGCGGTAGGGGTGGCCCCTTCGGCATGCAGGCTGGCGGTCGCCACCGGCAAGACCGGCTTGTAGCCGCCCGAGCCGTCAACCTCGCCTGACGTACCGGCCCCGGCTCCGGCGGGAACGCTGAGGCCGTGGATCTCGACCGAGCGGAAATCCAGCGGCAACAGGTCGGCCAAGCTGTTGCCGGCGCTCAACCCCGGCAAGTCATGCAGGCTGAAGGTCTGGTCGAAATGCAGCGTGCCGTCGGCCCCCACCGCCGGACTTCCCAAATCCATCAGCACCGGGCCGCCGGCCTGGCGGGCTTCCTGCAATTCGATGAAGCCGTCATGGTCGATATCCAGGCTGGCCGTGGGCGGCAGCGAATCCTCGGGGGTATGCCCGGGGGCGTTCAGGCCATGGACGTGCAGGGGATGGTTCTGCTCGGGCTCGAGGCCGCTGACGTCGGCTTGAACCCGCAAGCCGTCAGCATTCAGGTTGACACGCACGCTGCCCGACACGCCCGACCCGTTGACCGCCTGGAAAGAGGCGGTGAAGACCTGCGGCTCGGCGATCAAGACATCGTCGCCCCGCCCGCCGGCCACCACACCGGTGCCGTCGCCGACCTTGATCGCCCCTTGGGAAGTGCCGTTCGCCATGGTGTTAGACCTCCGGTTCATTCTACCCGCCGTCCAACACCGGCGCAGGGCGATGGTTCTCCTTACGGGGTGCTCCTGGACGTTGGGGCCGCGCCCTTATCCCCGCGCGCGGGCCCCCTTCCGCCTATGCCGTTCCGTCCGTCGCCCCCTGTCCGGCCGGATTTCACCGCCCCGCCTCTGCCCCTAGATGCAGGGGGACGAACCAAGGCGGGAAGCCCACGCATGAAAGTCATCATCCTCGCCGCCGGCCAAGGCCGCCGGCTTCTGCCGTGGACGCACCATAGGCCCAAATGCCTGCTGACCTTTGCCGGGCGCTCGTTGCTGGCTTGGCAATTGTCGGCGCTGGCCGTCAACCGGGTTAACGAAGTGGTGGTGGTCACCGGCTTCGGCGCCGCCGAGGTCGAAGCCGAACTGGCGCGCGAATGCCCATCGGGCCTAACGTTTTCAACCGTCTACAACCCGTTCTATGGGGTGGCCGACAACATCGCCAGCTGCTGGGCAGCACGCGAGCACCTGGGCGGCGAGGTGGCGGTTCTGAACGGCGACACCCTGTTCGAACCCGCCATCCTGGCCCGTGTGCGCGAGCGGGCGCGCGGTCCGGTCACCGTCACCACCGACGTCAAGAGCGCCTACGACGCCGACGACATGAAGGTGCAAATCCGCGACGGCTTGATCATGCGCATCGGCAAGACCCTGCCCCCGGACGTCACCGACGCCGAATCCATCGGGCTCGTCCATTTCCGTGGCTTGGGCGGCCCGCTGTTCGCCGCCGCCATCGAAACGGTCATGCGCGGCCCGCGCGGGGTGTCGCGCTGGTTCCTGGCCGCCGTGGACGATCTGGCGGCGCGGCGCATGGTCGCCCCGCTCAGCATCGCCGGCATGGATTGGACCGAGGTCGATTATCCCGGCGATCTGGGACGGGCGGAATTGTTGGCGCGTGGCTGGATTCACACGGAACGGCGGCGGCGGGCGGCGGTGCTCGCCCCCTAGAGCTGGTTCCGCTCAGGCGGAACCAGCTCTAGGGTCTGCCCCTGGCGCCCCCTCCGGGGGCCGTTCAAGCGCCACGCGGGCTGATCGCCTTTTGCCCGCTGACCGCGTCAGAGCGCAAAAGGCTCTAGGCGGGGGCGGCCCTGGCCGCCAGGATCGCCTCGACCAGCCGCAGATCCTCGGGCCAGTCAACGTCCAGCGCCGCCTCGGGAGCCGACATCTCGACCACCGCCAGCCGCGCGTTGACCCGGCGCGACAGGCGGCGGGCGGCGCCGTCCACGGTCAGCAGCCCCAGCGACCACCACAGGCGCGAACCGATGCCCAGCGCGCCGATCATGGCCGCCGGGTCGGTGCGGTCGGCATCCATGCGCGTCCATACCCTGACCGCCGTGCGCGCGCCGGCATTGGCCAGCAGGAACAGGTTGCAGCCGGTCACCCGCGCGCGGCGGAAACGCATGTAGACCCGCTTGGCCTGGGGATAGGCTTGGCGCACCACCTCGCGCCGGGCCACCGCCACCGCACCGTCGGCTTCGGGCGGCACCTTGGACAGGAATTCGTCGATGATGGCGGGCGTCAATAGGGGGTTGTCGACGGTGGTGATCAGCAGCGGCGGCGGCACCGCATCCAGCACCGCCTCGACCGTTTCGCCGATGGTGGGAAAGGCCGCCACCGGCACCACCTTTTCCGGCGTCATCAGGGCGACGCTTTCGCCCAGCGAGCGCCAGTCGGCGGCGACCAGGATGCGCGTGACCGACTCACTGGCGCGCAGGGCTTCGACCACCCATTCGCCCATGGGCCGCCCCGCCACCGGCAACACCGCCTTGTGGGGCACGTCGAAGGCGTTGGCCAAAGGATCGCCGCCGCTGCGCGGGCCGGCCAGCACCAAGGCGGTCAGCGTCGGCGCCCTCATGGCTTCCCTCGTTCCGATCATGGCTCAACGAAAGAACGGCCTGCCGGCGTGCAGGTTCGCCCGCGACCCAAAAATGCCGTTCGTTGGGGGCAGGCATGGCATACCCCACCAGAGTCATGGCTGCGCGGCCGAGACTGGACACCGCCCGACGCCCACCCCATGTCACACTTCTGAGGCGACGTTGAACGCCATGGTCCACTGGCCCCTTTCCCCCATGGAAAGGGGCCTTTTGTTGGCCGCTCAGGGAACGACCTCGATGCCGCCCCGCATGCGGTTGTGGCCCAGGCCGCAATATTCGCCGCATTGCAGGGCCGGCGCCGTGCCCTGGGCGGGGGTGATCGCCATAACCCGCACCTGCCCCGGCAGCAAGGCCAGTTCGCGGCCGTCGATCACCACGCTGTGGACGGTATCCTGGGCCGCCAGGTGCAGGCGATAGGTTTGCCCGGCCTGCAATTGCAGCGCCGGCCAGAATTGGAAGCGGCGGGCCAGCACGGGTACCTCGGCACCGGGGGGCGGGCGCACCAGCGGCACGCCGTCGCGTTCCCCCACCGTATGGGCGGCGGCGAAGGCTTCGACGGCGGCGGCGAATTGATCAACGTTCCGGGCATAGCCATCGCCCGGTGGGGCATCCCGCATCCGCCAGCCCGGCCACGCCAACAGCAGCCCGGCGGTCGCCACCGCCATCAGGGCGGCAGCCGCCCGTTCAAGGCGCGACGCCTCAGCCAAGGCTGGCCTCGCGCCGCAGCAGCCGGCCCAACACCTGGACCACGAACATCACCCCACCCAGCACCGCGATGGCGCCGCCCAGCCCGACCATGCCCATGGCGGCCAGCTTCAGCGCGCTGTCCAGCCCCTGCTCGCTGCCGGCGGTCTTGCGCGCCACCCCGGCCAGCCCTGCCACATAGAAGCCCAGGGCGTGCAGCATCTGGCCGCCGCCATAAAGCAGGAATTGCGCGCGAACCCACCCTCCGATGGGGCACGAGCGGCGCAGAGAGGGCAGCATCTCCACGTGCACCAGCCCCATCAGCACCAGATTCACCCCGCCGATGACCGCATGGTAGTGCGACGGCGTGCGCGTATCGGCCACGCCCAGGCCGAACCCGGCCAGCCCACCCAGGCCGAACACCGCCAGCGACCCCGCCAGCGCCAATACCGCCGGCGAGCGCCAGTCGCGCGGCCCCCGCCATAGCCGCCATGCCACCGCTGTTCCCATCACCAGCGGCGACAGCGGCAACCCGAACCACAGCAGCGAAGTGAATGCCTGGCGATGGGCCAGGCCCAGCACGTCCAGGCCATAGGCCACCGGCGCCACCAGCGCCGCCGCCGCCAGACCGGCAAAGGCGGCAGCGGTTAGCGATGGCGGCAGCGCCTCGACGCCCCAGGCCCGCCGGGAAAGTTTCTGCCAGCCCAGCATCAGCAACGCGGTGTTGAGAAACTGCAGCACATGCCCGCCGCCCCAGAACAGCCGCTCGTTCAACAGCTCGATGGGGGTGTCGGCGGGAATGCGTGCTGCCGCCAAGCCGAAACAGCCCAAGGCCGACCACAGGCACAGGGCGATGGCCCTTGGCCCGACCCCGGCCCCCGGCCACAGCGCCCGCGCCGACGCCAGCGCCACCCCGGCCGCCAACACAGCCAGCCCGGCGTAAAAGGTGGGATGCACCAGCACTGGCACGTAATTGTTCAACGAGGCGTCGCCCCAGCCGGCCAATGTGGGCACCAGCAGCAGCGCACTGCCGGCCACCGCCAGCGCCAGTCCCACATACCCAAGCGGCCGCGTCGCCGATGGCGAGGCGGCGGCGCCCAGCGCGCCCACCATGGCCAGCAGCCAGACCTGGAACGAAAACACCACGTGAGTGACCAGGCCGCGATGGAAGAATTCAGGCCCCCACGGCAGCCGGTCCTGTATTCCCGGCGTGCGCGCCAGGGCCAAGGCCAGCGCCAAGGCCCCCGCCACCGCCAAGGCGCCCACGGCCAACAGCAGCCAGCCGCGAACTTCCGCACGGGCGGCGCGGTCAAGCGCGCGATTGTCATTGGCGATCTGCATTCGGCGTCCCCTTGGCGCCGCAGGTGGCTATGGGCAGCGCACCATTCCAGGGCAGCCGCCATCATGCCTATGGGCCGCACGACGTTGGTCACCCCAGCCCCACCGCCCGGCCGATTGACCGCGGGGCGCCGTCGCGGTGTGGTGAAAAGCATGGAATGGCGGCAAACGCCCCTTGGTTGCCCACCCCCCTTGTGGTGCGTCCAGGGCGTTCCCATCATCCATAGGTGAACAACAAAAGTGTTCGCCACCATACCACCAGGGCAATGGGCGCAATGAACTAAGCAAATCCGGCATCGCGGTGAAAAACGCTGCGATGCAACAAGAAAAAACCGGCTGCGGGAGGGCCTGATGGCGGATGACTTCATCGTCGAGACCCGTAACCTGACGAAGGAATTCAAGGGATTCGTCGCGGTGTCCGACGTCAACCTGCGGGTCAGGCGCCACACCATCCATGCCCTGATCGGCCCCAACGGCGCGGGCAAGACCACCTGCTTCAACCTGATCACCAGGTTCCTGCCGTCGTCGCGCGGCCAGATCCTGTTCAATGGCCGCGACGTCACCCAGGCCAAGCCGGCCACCATCGCCCGCCAGGGCATGGTGCGCAGCTTCCAGATTTCGGCGGTGTTCGGCCATCTGACCGCATTGGAAAACGTGCGCGTGGCGTTGCAGCGCAAGCTGGGCACCTCGTTCCGGTTCTGGTCGTCGGATCGCAGCCTGGACCGGCTGAACGACCGGGCCGAGGAATTGCTGGTGGCGGTCGGAGTACAGGATTGGCGCGACGTGCCGGCGGGCGAGCTGTCCTATGGCCGCAAGCGCGCGCTGGAAATCGCCACCACCCTGGCGCTGGACCCGGAAATGCTGCTGCTGGACGAACCCATGGCCGGCATGGGCACCGAAGACGTGACCCGCACCGCCGAGCTGATCAAGCGGGTGGCCAGGGACCGCACGGTGCTGATGGTCGAACATAACCTGTCGGTGGTCGCCGATCTGTCCGACACCATCACCGTGCTGAAGCTGGGCAAGACGCTGGCCGAGGGTCCTTACGCCGCCATCTCGAAAAACCCCGAAGTCGTCGAGGCCTATATGGGACACGGAGCCGGCGGCCATGCGTGACGACCACCCCCTGCTGAAGGTCCAGGGCCTGCAGGCCTGGTACGGCGAGTCCCACATCCTGCACGGCATGAGCTTCGAGGTGCGGGCCGGCGAAGTGGTGACGCTGCTGGGGCGCAACGGCGTCGGCAAAACCACCACCATGCGCTCGATCATGGGCATGGTCGGCAGGCGCGCCGGCTCGGTGACGTTCAATGGCAGCGAAACCATCAGGCTGCCGTCGAACCGCATCGCCCGGCTGGGCGTCGCCTATTGCCCCGAGGAACGCGGCATCTTCGCCTCGCTGAATGTGCGCGAGAACCTGCTGCTACCCCCGGTGGTGCAGCCGGGGGGATTGTCGCTGGACGAGGTCCACGCCCTGTTTCCCCGCCTGCAGGAACGCGCGGGCAGCCAGGGCACCAAATTGTCGGGCGGCGAACAGCAGATGCTGGCCATCGCCCGCATCCTGCGCACCGGGGCCAAGCTGCTGTTGCTGGACGAACCCACCGAAGGCCTGGCGCCGGTCATCGTCCAGCATATCGGCGACATCATCCGCCAGCTCAGGCAACGCGGGTTCACCATCTTGCTGGTGGAGCAGAACTTCCACTTCGCCGCCACCGTGGCCGACCGCCATTACGTGGTCGAGCACGGCCGCGTCATCGACATGATCCCCAACGCGGATCTGACCGCCAACATGGACAAGCTGAAAACGTATCTGGGGGTCTGACGGGTTACCCCCCTGCCCCCATGCAACGCGGGGCCGGGGCAAAAGAAGACGAAACACCGAGGAGGTCCACGATGCTGACAAAAGCTTTGACCGGCGCGGTCGCCGCCTTGGCCCTGATGGCCGGTACCGCCCACGCGCAATACAGCGACAACAAGATCAAGATCGGGGTGCTGACCGACCTGTCGGGCACCTATTCCGATCTGGCCGGCCAAGGTTCGGTGGCGGCGGCGCAAATGGCCATCGAGGATTTCGGCGGCAAGCTGAACGGCATGCCCATCGAACTGGTTTCCGCCGATCACCAGAACAAGGCCGACATCGCATCCAGCATCGCGCGCAAGTGGTACGACACCGAACAGGTGGACGCCATCTTCGATCTGGTCACCACCGCCGCCGCCGTGGCGGTGCGCGAGGTGTCGCGTGAAAAGGGCCGGATCGACATGAATTCCGGCGCCGGTTCGACGGTGCTGACCAACGACAAATGCTCGCCCACCGGCTTCCACTGGACCTACGACGTCTATGCCATGGCGGTGGGCACCGGCAACGCGGTGGTCAAGCAGGGCGGCGATTCGTGGTTCTTCCTGACCGCCGACTACGCCTTCGGCCACGACCTGGAAGCCCAGACCGCCCGTGTGGTCAAGGCCAATGGCGGCACGGTCAAGGGCGCGGTGCGCCATCCCTTCCCCAATTCCGACTTCTCGTCGTTCCTGCTGCAGGCGCAGGCCTCGGGGGCCAAGATCATCGGTCTGGCCAATGCCGGTTCCGACACCATCAACGCAATCAAGCAAGCCAAGGAATTCGGCATCACCCAGGGCGGTCAGTCGCTGGCCGGCTTGCTGGTATTCATTTCCGACGTCCATTCCCTGGGGCTGGAAACCGCCCAGGGCATGATGCTGACCACCGGCTATTACTGGGACCGCGACGATGCCTCGCGCACCTGGGCCAAGCGGTGGAGCGAGCGCATGAAGGGCCGCATGCCGACCATGGTCCATGCCGGCGTCTATTCGTCGGTGCTGCATTACCTCCGTTCGATCCAGGCGGCCAAGACCGATGAGGGCGCCAAGGTGGCCGAGCAGATCCGCACCCTGCCCATCAAGGATTTCTTCGCCGTCAACGGCAAGGTGCGCGCCGATGGCCGCATGGTCCACGACATGTATCTGGCCAAAGTAAAGACGCCGGCCGAGTCCAAGGGGCCGTGGGACTATTACAACATCCTGCGCACCATTCCCGGCGACGAAGCGTTCAAGCCGCTGGCCGACAGCACCTGCCCGCTGGTGAAGAAGTAAACGAGGCAACCGAGCGGGGGCGCCCCATGGCGCCCCCAGAAGGAGGGTGCGGCGCGATGACCACCATCTTCGGCATCCCGGCGGCGGCACTGTTCGGCCAGCTTCTGCTGGGCCTGATCAACGGGGCCTTCTATGCCATGCTCAGTCTGGGGCTGGCGCTGATCTTCGGCCTGCTCAACATCATCAATTTCAGCCACGGCGCCCAGTACATGATGGGGGCGTTCGTCGCTTGGCTGCTGCTGACCTATGCGGGCGCCGGATATTGGGTGGCGCTCGCGGTCGCCCCGGTGCTGGTGGCCGTGGTGGGCATCGTCATCGAGCGCACCATGCTGTCGCGCCTGTACAAGCTGGACCACCTTTACGGCCTGCTGCTGACCTTCGGCCTGGCCTTGATCATCGAGGGCGCCTTCCGCCAGCTTTACGGCATTTCCGGCATGCCCTATGCGGTTCCCAAGGAACTAGCCGGTGGCTGGAACCTGGGCTTCATGTACCTGCCCATCTATCGCGGCTGGGTGGTGCTGGCCTCGGCGGTGCTGTGCCTGGGCACGTGGTTCGCCATCGAAAAGACCAAGCTGGGCGCCTATCTGCGCGCCGCCACCGAAAATCCGGCGCTGGTCCAGGCCATGGGCGTCAACGTGCCGGTGATGATCACCCTGACCTACGGGTTCGGCGTGGCGCTGGCGGCCTTTGCCGGCGTGCTGGCGGCACCGGTCTATTCCGTCAACCCGATGATGGGATCGAACCTGATCATCGTAGTGTTCGCCGTGGTGGTGATCGGCGGCATGGGCTCGATCATGGGGTCGGTGCTGACCGGCTTCCTGCTGGGCCTGCTCGAGGGCCTGACCAAGGTGTTCTATCCCGAGGCCGCCGCCACGGTGATCTTCATGGTCATGGTGGTGGTGTTGCTGGTCAAGCCCGCCGGTCTGTTCGGCAAGGGAGCCTGAGACGATGGCGAAACACGACGTCACCCTGACCGCCCCCGCCGTCACCTCGCAGGCGAAACCGAGCTCGCGCCAGACGGCGTTCGTGCTTGCCTTGCTGGCGCTGGCGTTGCTGGCGCCGCTGGGCATCTATCCGGTGTTCCTGATGAAGGCGCTGTGCTTCGCCCTGTTCGCCTCGGCCTTCAATCTGCTGCTGGGCTATGTGGGGCTGCTGTCCTTCGGTCACGCCATGTTCTTCGGCTGGTCCGCCTATGTCACCGCCCATGCCGCCAAGGAATGGGGGCTGACGCCGGAACTGGCGATCCTGGCGGGAATGGCGTTGTCGGCCGTCATGGGCACGGTGGTGGGCTGGTTGGCCATCCGCCGCCAGGGCATCTATTTCGCCATGATCACCCTGGCGCTGGCGCAGTTGATGTTCTTTCTGGCGGTGCAGGCGCCGTTCACCCATGGCGAGGACGGCATCCAGGGCGTGCCGCGCGGGCGCCTGTTCGGGCTGATCGACCTGTCGGACACGGTGACCATGTACTATTTCGTGCTGGCGGTGTTCGTGGCGGCGCTGCTGTTCCTGTACCGGGTCGTCCATTCGCCCTTCGGCCAGATCCTGAAGGCCATCCGCGACAACGAGCCGCGCGCCGTTTCGTTGGGCTATCAGGTCGAACGCTACAAGCTGCTGGCGTTCGTGCTGTCGGCCACGCTGGCCGGGCTGGCCGGCTCGCTGAAGAGTCTGGTGTTCCAACTGGCGTCGCTGGCCGACGTTCACTGGCACGCCTCGGGCGAGGTGGTGCTGATGACCCTGCTGGGCGGCGTCGGCACCGTGTTCGGCCCGACCGCCGGCGCCTTCCTGGTGGTGACGATCCAGAACACCTTCGCCGAAGCGGGGTCGTGGGTGACCATCATCCAGGGGGTCATCTTCGTGGTCTGCGTGCTCGCCTTCCGCAGCGGCATCGTCGGCGTGGTGGCGCGGTTCCTGAAAAAGCACGGCATTCAGGCCTGACAGGGGGAAGCGATGATGAAAGACATCCTGGTTCACCTGGACGGCGGCACGCGCGACGACATCCGCATCGGTGCGGCGCTTTCGCTGGCCCAACGCTTCGGCGGCCGGCTGACCGGCCTGTTCGCCCGTAGCGAACGCCAATCGGCGGCCATGGTGGCCCGGCGGGCATCCGACGCATTCGCCCTGGCGGCCAAGCAATCGGAAGAGCAGTTTACCC
>DATGXU010000275.1:0-4859 GCA_035298685.1 Magnetospirillum sp.
GCGGCGGCCACGGTCTGCATGTTGGACGAGGTTTGCTGGATGGCCGACGTGCTTTCGTTGACGCGGCCGACCGTGCGGTTGGCCACCGAGCTCAGGCCCTCGGCCTCGCCGCGCATGCGGCGGGCGGATTCGGTCACCTGATGCACCACGCCGTCGATGCGCTGGACGAACCCGGCGGTCAGGTCGGCGATGCGCTTGCGCTTTTCCAGCGCCTCTTCCTGGGCGGCCTGATGGCTGGCTTCGGCTTCCTTGCCGCGAATCAGCGACACCCGCAGGTTTTCCACCGCGTTGGCGATGCGGCCGATTTCGTCGTGCAGATCGGTGTCGGCCACGGTGACGTTCAGGTCGCCGCCGGCCATGCCGGTCACGGTTTCGCTGAGGCGACGCAACGTCTGCAGCGTATGGCGGACCAGGAAGAACACCACCGCCGAAATCAGGGTGATGACCACCAGCGCCGCGCCGCCGATGCGGGTATACAGGCTGTTGATGGTTTCTTCGTAATCGGTCAGCGGCATGCCGACGCCCAGCGCGCCGATCACCTTGTCGTTGGCGTCCTTCAGCGGCTCGTAGGCCAGCAGATAGGGGATGCCCACCACCACGGCGTCGCCGGTGTAACGCTGGCGGCGCTGATAGACCGTCTCTTCGATGGGGCCCTTGGTGAATTTGCTGCCGTTGGCGCGCTTGCCTTCCTTGTCGACCACGGTGGTGGCGATGCGCACGTCCTCGCGGAACACCGACACCACCACGCCCAATTGCCGCTTCAGCTTGTCGGCGATGGCGTTGCCTTCGGCTTCCAGGTCGCGGTCACCCGCATACAGGCGGCCGTCGCGCAGCGAAAAAGCGCCGCCCGAGGGATTGATGCTGTCCAAGGCGATCAGCAGGTTGCTTTCGTGCCGCTCGATGGTGCGGGCGCGCCAGTCCGACGCCACGAAAAGTGCGGCGATGGCGCCCACCGCCAACGCCGACAGGACCGACGCCACGATGGCGAACGCGGTCAACCGGGTGCTGACGGGAACCTTGCGCAGACTAAATGCCATCCATTCCTCCCCATATGAGCCCTGAATGCCGCCGCGGTTGTGCGCAAAAGGTGCGCCGCAGTCTGGTTTTTGAAACTGCAATACTATGCATTCGCAATTGATGCGAGTTCAAACATATGGCCGGGAGCTATTTTTCGGCTCTGGGCTGGGGCTGGGGCTGGCCGGCCAAGGCCTCGGGTCATCCCGCCACCGCCCCGCCGGTCCCCGTGCTGTCTTAACCTTGGGGACCCGACTATTGGCGCATGACGGCATACCCCTTTGGGGGTGAAGTCATCGTCGGGAATGACTTCTGTTTCACGATTATTCACAGGCGAATTCCTGCCGCACGTCTTGCCGGCCGGGCATGCGAAACCAAGGGCAAGGCAAGGCTTTCCGCCGTGCTCACGAATCGGGCAGCAAGCCGCCAGCCCAGGAACACCAATGGCTGGCGGCGGTGGCCCACAGGTTTTCGACAGGGTTTTCCACAGCTTCTGGGGATTACGGAAAAAGGCATGGCCGCCACAGGTCGCAGGCTTCTTGCGTTGGGCGCGGCGGGTTCCCAAGTGCCGACACGCTGACCAGCGCAAGCGAGGTTTCCCGTGTGCAACCGGCTGTTCCATTGGCTTTCCGCGGCCCTTGTCGCCCTGCCTCTGGCGGGATGCGGCTCGTCCACCGGCATCGGCGTCAACCTGGTTCCCCAGGCTCAGGTGGACGAGGAGGGGGTGCGCGCATGGCAACAACTACGCGCCGAGGTGCCCGCTTCGGCCAATGGCGAGTATCAGGCGCGCGGCCGCCAGGTGGCCGACCGCGTGCTGCAGGGCGCCGGCGAGAACCCCGCCGCCTGGGAGGTGGTGGTTTTCAAGAGCAGCGAGATCAACGCCTTCGCCTTGCCGGGCAACAAGATCGGCATTTACGAAGGCATGATGGCGCTGGCCGACAGCGACGACGAACTGGCGGCGGTGATCGGGCACGAGATCGGGCACAATCGCGCCCATCACGCTGCCCAACGCATGAGCACCGACGCTGCCGCCCAGTTGGGCGTGGATGTGTTGAGCGCCGTGCTGGGCGGCGGCAACACCCAGATGGCGGCGGCGTTGCTGGGGGCCGGGGCGCAGTACGGCATCGTCCTGCCCTATTCGCGCAACCAGGAACTGCAGGCCGACCAATTGGGGCTGCACTACATGGCCAGGGCGGGATACGACCCCCGCGCGGCGCTGGCTTTGTGGCGCAAGATGGAAAAGGCCGCAGGCCAAGGCCCGCCCAGCTTCCTGTCCACCCACCCGGCAACCGGCGAACGCATTCAAGGGCTTGAAGCGCAGATGCCGCAAGCCGAACAGGAATACCGGGCGGCAAGGGCGCGCGGATGAACACGTCCGGCGGCAAGACAAAAAAAGCCCCGCGCCGGCAAGGGCGCGGGGCCAAGTTTGGCGTTCGAGGTGATCCTCACCGCGAACATGGCGGCCAAATATTTCCAGGCCGTTATGGTGTGGTGTTTTTCCCGGATGCGTCGGGCGGGCATCCCCGCGATGGATGACGGGCCGGGGCAAGCCTTTCAGCGAGTTCGACACGCTCGCGGGCGACCAGCATCAGGCGCTGGGTGACGTTCCGCAGCATCTGCGCCTCCACCGGGTTCAAGTGGGACAAGACGACGGGGTCTTCCGTATCGATGATCATCCAGGGCGCCTGACCGTTGTCGGTTGATGGGGCCGCTTCTATAGCCGTTGCGTGCCGGCGGCAGAACCCTGTCAGGCGTCCTAGGTCCTTGGTGATGCTGGATATTCTCCCCTTGAACAGGGGCGGCCGCCCGACCTATGCCCGGCGCGAGCGGGTAATCCCCAGAACCTGTGGAAAACCCTGTCGAAAACCTGTGGGCTTACCCTTGAAGGGGCGGTGTTCTCTGGTGTCCGCGCCCATTGCCCGATTCATGGGCATGGCGGATTGCCTTGCTTGTGCTTGCTTGGCCGTCACAGATCGCCCAAGAACGGCGCCAAGACGTCGGCTGTGAATAATCGTGAAACATCAGTGTTCGGCAGGCGCGACTTTCGGCCATTTGGATATGCCAAAGCCATTCCAGTAGTGGGGGATATACCAAATCCCGGTGAGTTGAACTCATCGGGATTTGGTTAGGCCCAAGGGGCCGCGCGGCTGATGCCGCGGGAGGCCAGGGTTTCGAGGAAACACGCCCGCCGTTTGAGGGCGCCCGCTGATCGGTTCCGATCAGCGGGATATGGTATAAGCAGCCATTTGCCGTTCACGGCAGGGCTGGTTCCGGCACTCGCGCCTGAAATGCCTGGGCAACCGGCGCACGCGGGCGTGCCGCCACCGCCGAGGCCGGGATGACCAGACGGAACAGCGAGCCGTGCCCAGGGGTGGAACGGACCTCGATCCGGTAATCCAGCGACTTTACCAGCCGCTTGACGATGGCAAGTCCCAGGCCTGTTCCCTTGGCCGACGCGCTTTGGTCCACCCGGTAGAATTCTTCCCAGATAAGCTCCACCTGATCGGGGGCGATGCCGATCCCGGTATCCCACACCTCGATCCACAGCGCGTTCCGGCGGGGTCGGCAACTGATCAGCACGCCGCCGTTTTCGGTGTAGCGGATGGCGTTGTGGACAAGGTTGCGCAGGATGCGGGCCAGTACGCCGGCATCGGTGGTCAGGCACAGCCCGTCGCGCTGGCGCAGCCGCAAGGCCAGACCTTTCTCCTCGGCCACCGGGCGGCATTCCTGCAGCACCCGCGCGGTCAGATCGAACAGATCCACCGGCGCCAGCGTGGGCGTCGGCATTTCGGCATCCATCTTGGCGATGTCGAACAGGCCGCTGATCAGGTTGACCATGGTGGCATGGGTCTGCTGCAGGCCGTCGACATAGCGGGTCAGCTTGGGGTCGGAGGTGGTTTGCCGCAGCAGTTCGATGCACCAGCCGGCAGCATGCAGCGGCTGGCGCAAATCGTGGCTGGCCGCCGCGAAAAAGCGGTTCTTGGCGGCGACCGACCGCTCGGCCGCTTCGCGCGCCAGGGCAAGGTCGGCCTGACGCGCCCGGCTTTGCCTGTCGGCCTCGTGCAGGATGGCTTCGACCTGCTCGAACTCGCTGATGGTCTGGCTCAGCGGCGGAAGCTCGCGGCCCTCGCCCATGGCCCAGGCATTGGCGGTCAGGCGGTATGCCGACGCATAGAGGCGACGGCCCAGCAGGGTGGCGAACGCCACGGTCAGGGCGATGGCGGCGGCGCCCGCCGCCGCCAGCAGGCCAAGCGGACCGCGGAAGGGGGCAAGCAACTCAGGGGTGGGGATGCCGACGACCACCGTCCACTCGGTGCCCCGGATCTTGTTGAAGAAGGAAACGTAATCGGCACCATCCAGCGAATTGTGCAACGAGCCGCTTGCCTGGGTCGATTTGGCGACGGCGACGATGTCGGGCGTCGCCGGCTTGCCCAGATGTTGCTCGGGGTTCACGGTCAGCGCGATGTAGCGCCCCTCGCCGTCGATCACGGCCGCCTTCCAGCCCGGCTTTAGCTGAAACCGCGCCAGCACCGCGCCAATGGTGGAAAGATCGGTCGACGTGCCCAGGACACGGGGCCCCTTGGCCGTATGGGCGGGAACGTCGATGGTGATCAGCGGCTGCTTGGTCAGGGCGCCGATGACGATGTTGGAAATGCTTGGCCGTTCCGTCTCGAGCGCCCGTCGGTAAGATGTCGCCTCGGTCCGGCGCGGCAGCGGCGTGCCCAGGGGCCGGCGGGTGTTGAAAAGCTGTTGGCCGTCGGCTGTCGCCAGCCCCAGGTGTTGGCCCAGGTCGGCGGCAAGCTGGGTGGCGAAGCCATAGGCCTCGCTCAAGTCGTCCTCTCCCA
>DATGXU010000276.1:0-2595 GCA_035298685.1 Magnetospirillum sp.
ATACCTGTATGAACCTAAACCAAATGTCCGAAGCCCGCCAAGGTTTACTGCGCGCCGAAATTCCAACCGGGCTGCGCCGGAGGGAACAGGACCGGCGAAGCGGGCGGAGTGGGCCACCACGCGGACGGCGCCGGGGGCGCGGGCACCCCGCCGTCCGGCATGCCGCCGCCAATGCCCAGGCTGGGCGCCATGTCGAACGACGGCGGCATCTCCTCGTGCCCCGGCGGCATCACCGGGGCCGTGATGGGGTGATTCTGGGCGGGCACTACGGCCCTCAACGCATCGACGGAACCGGGTTTCGACGACGGCGCCCGCACCTTGGCGTCGCCATGGGCGCCCAACTGGGCACCTTCCAGCGCCGCCAGCGGGTCGTCGCCGCCCACCCTTGCCACGCACATGTCGAAGGCGGCGGTTCCCTGGCGATAGCCGGCATTGACGCAGGTGTCGGTCACCGAACGTCCGGCCGCCATGGCGACGGCCGGGCTCAACATCATCAGCGCCACGGGCGCCATCAACAGCACGCGCATGGCAGCCTCCCTTGCGAATTGGTCCTTGCCCCATTATCGCGCCATGACCGGCGCCATAGGGTGGGGCAAGCGGCCATATCCGTCAGGGACGGGAATCGCCGCCCTTGCCCACGGTGTCGGCCATGCGGGCGCCGCGCTGCCCCAAGGGGCGCTCGGGCCCCACGGTGGTGTCGCGCGCGGTCTGATGCTCCATCTCGGCGTTCAGCATGGCCCCCAGCAACACCACGAAACTGGTGAGCTGGAACCACAACAACGTTACCGCCACCGCCGCCATCGAGCCGTAGGTCTTGTTGAAGTCGCCGAAGCGGGACGCATACAGCGAGAACAGCCCCGAGCCGGCCAGCCACAGCACCGCCGCCGCCACCGCCCCCCAGCTGACCCAGCGCCAGCGCGGCCGGTCGCGGGACGGCGCCACCCGATAGACCACCGCCAGCCCCACCAGCACGAACACCGCCAGCAACGGCCAGCGCAACGCCGACAGCAACGAACGCATCCAGTCGTCCACCGGCAGCAGCTTGAGGATGGGCGGCACCGCCGCCACCATGGTCAGCGCCACCAATCCGAACACGATGGCGCCCAGCGTCAGCCCCAGCGCGGTCAGGTTCAGGGCGACGAAGCCGCGCTTTTCCTCTTCGTCGTAGACCATGTTCAAGCCGCTGATCAGGCCCTTGATCCCCCGCGTGGCACCCCACAGGGCGACCGCCAGCGAAACCAGCAGCGACAGGCCCAGCGTGCCCTCGGACGCGCGGGTCAGACCGTGAAGCTGTTCCGAGATCAGCCGGGTGACGTCGGCGGGCAGAAAACCCGACAGCACCCCCAGCATGTTTTCCACCTGGGCCGGGTCGGCGATCAGCCCATAAAGCGAGATGCCCGCCGCCAGCGCCGGAAAAAGCGCGAAAAATTCGTTGAAGGCGATCCCGGCGGAAATGACGGAAACTTCCTTGCGGCTGAGATCGTCCCACATCCGCCGGGCGATGTCGAACCGGCCGGCCTTGGGAATGTCCCGAGGCCGGTCGGCTTCGCGGCCATGCGCGCTTGCCCGTGCCATGACGTCAGTGGGTCATGCCGGAGGGGGAACCGCCTTCCTGGCGAAAGGCGTGCTCGCCCTCGTCCTTGGCCCCTTGCATGGCGCGTTCGGCCACACGGCTGGCTTTTTCCGCCAGCTCGCTGCCGGCCTGACGGGCCTGGCGCGCCAGCTCGCCGCCCATTTCCCCCAGCGCCTGCGACTCGGCGCGGCTGCGCGGCAGCATGGCCCCCACGGCAGCGCCCACCGCCAGGGCCAGCCCGGCCATGGTCAGCGGATGGTCCAGATAGGCGTCGCGGGTGCGGTCGGCAGCCTGATTGGCCGAAGCCCGCGCCTGGCGTCCCCATTCGGAAACGCGGCCGCGGGTGCGCTGGGCGGCCTCGCGCACGGCGTCCGTCGCCTGCGACGCCGCACCGGCGGCATATTCGGCGCTGCCGGCGGTGCCATAGGCCGGGCTTTCGACGCCGGGCGCATAGCCGGCGCCCACCTCGTCGCCGCCCCAGGCGGGCGACACCCCTTCCATGCTTTCATAGGACCCCGCCCGCGTGCCGGCCTGGACCCGGCGCCCCGAGCCTCCCGCCGTCACCGCCGAAACCGCCAGCCAGCCCAAGCCCACGCCCACAAGGGCCAGCGGGATGGGGTTGTCGCGCACCATGCCGGCAACGCGCGACCGGTCACTCAGGAATTCACGCATGGCATCCACCGCCTGATCCACGATCTGTTGGGGGGAAAGTTTGCGCTCGATGGCGTTCAACGTGTCCGCCATCTCGCCACGGGTTCGCGCGATCTCGTCCTCGATGTCCTCGGTGGTCATCGCAATTGCTCCTTGGCCCAGCGGGTGTTGTCGCGCAGGGAATCCATCGTGCGCCGGGGTTTCAGCCGGTCGGTCCGCACGTTGGCAAGCCCGTTGGCCAGGATGACGATGCCGGCCACCGCCAGCACCGCCGTCACGATCAGGGCGGCCAGCCACGGCTGCACCACCTGGGCCAGCCCCAGGATGGCGGCCGCCGCCAAGGTGCCCACCGCCACCAGCAACAACACCCC
>DATGXU010000277.1:0-4063 GCA_035298685.1 Magnetospirillum sp.
AAGGTTGCCCTTACCGCCTTGATGCGGAAAATGCTTGTTACCCTGAACGCCATCGCCCGCGACCGCCAGCCCTGGAAGCAAGCTCAGCCCGCTTGACAGCCTCCACGGTAGATGGCCGTGTCAAGCACGGCCATGACGAGAAGGACGAACCGTGCCGTTGGGCGAGTCTGCCGCCCTCTGTTCGGGCTTATTCCTCGTCCTTGCGCGGGCGGCGCACGCCGGGCGGCAGCTTGGTCTTGCTGTCGAACACCGCCTTTTCCACCTGGGCCTGGGTCAGGTTGTCCACCTTGGACAGGTCACTGTCGGACAGATCGCAGCCGACCAGGATGGCGCCCTTGAAATCCGCCCCCGCCAGCTTGGCGCCGCGCAGCCGCGCCCCCGACAGATCGGCGCCGCGCAACACCGCCCCTTGCAGGTTGGCCAGCCGCAGGTCGCTGTGGCGCAACTGCGCCACCCCCAGATTGGCGCCGGTCAGGTCGGCGGCACTCAGCGAGGCATAGCGGAAATCGGCGCCGTCCAGCCGGGCGTCGGCCAATTGGGCGTCGGACAGATCAGCCTCGCGGAAACCGGCATTGGCCAGCACCGACCCGGCCAGCGAGCCGCCGGCCAAATCCATCTTCTTGAAATCGGCGCGCTTGCCCTCGGCGCCCTGGGTGGTCAGCCATTGCAGATGGGCGGCGACGATGGCGTCCACATCCAGGCCGGCCACATCCTTGCCGCTGCGGCTTTCGTGCCCGGCCTCGGCCAGCTCGGCCTGCCAGCGAACGCGTTCCGCCTCGTCCTGCTCGACCTGTTCCTTGCGGCGGCGCTTGGGCTTCAGCACGTCCGGCAAGGCGTCGATCAGGCTATCCAGGCGCCCCTTGGCTGCCGGCGCCTGGCCCTTGGCCGGGGCCTCGTCGTCGCCATAGCTGCCCGCGCTGGCCGCCTTGGCCGGCGGCGGTTCGTCGCCATAGCTGCCGGCGCCGCCCTTGACCGCAACCGCGGCCGCGGCCGGGGCGTCGTCGTCCCAGGCCAGCTTGCCGCCGGCCACTTTCTTTTTCTCCGCCGGCAGATCGTCGTCGGCCAGCCAGCCGGCGCCGCCCTTGGCCGCGCCCGAAGCGGGCGTCGGGGCGTCGCCATAGCTGCCGCCGCCCCCCACGCCACGACCGCCGGCGACAAAGCCACCCCCTCGCCCGGCCTGAACCGGAGCGGGCGGCTTGGGCACCACCTTGGGCGCCGGCGCCGGCAGGCGGCGCGGTTCCTTCAGGCTGGAGCCCACCCGGTGAACCAGCTCGTGCCCCGAGACCGGCTTGGGCACCATGCCCTCGACCCCCAGCGTCAACGCCGGCCCCAGGCGCGGGCGATCCTCGGCCTTGGCGACCAGCAACACCGGCATCTCGCGGTCGGCCTGACGCACCCGCTGCAAGAAAGCCATGGCCATGGCCAGATCCGTGTCCACGTCCACCAAAGCCAGATCGGGACCCTGTTGCAGCATGGGGGCGGCATCGGCCGGCACGCTGGTGGACAGCACCTCGCGCACCGCCAGCTTGCGGAAGGTTTGGCGGGCCAGGAAACGGAAGGCGTCATCCTGGCTGTAGACCAGAATCCTGATCTGGGGCCAATCGACGTCGCCGTTGTGAAGTTGGGTGGGATGACGCATGTGCGAAAGAATAGGCGGGGCGACCTGTGCGCTGCAATGCCGTAGGCGCGGCGGCGGTTGACTTGCTTGCCCGCGCCCTCATCTTAGGCTGATGCGACGCCATAGCCCCCCAACCGATCCCCGCACCGCCCCCAACGGTTCCCGCAACGACTGGGCGACCATCCGGACGCTGGCCCCCTATCTGTGGCCGCCGGGCGAACCGGACCTGCGGGCGCGAGTGGTGGTGGCCGTGGCCTTTCTGGCGGCGGCCAAGGCCATCAACGTGGGCGTGCCGCTGCTGTACAAACAGGCGGTGGACGCGCTGACGCTGAAGCCCGGGCTGGAACTGGTGGCGGTGCCGGTGCTGCTGTTGCTGGCCTATGGCGCCGCCCGCACCCTGGCCGGCACCTTCGGCGAGCTGCGCGACATCGCCTTTGCCCGCGTCGGCCAGCGCGCCATCCGCGCGGTGGGACTGAAGGTGTTCCGCCACCTGCACGGTCTGGCGCTGCGCTTTCACCTGGACCGCCAGACCGGCGGCGTCTCGCGCGCCATCGAGCGCGGCACCAAAGGCATCGAGTTCCTGTTGAACTTCATGCTGTTCAACATCCTGCCAACGCTGCTGGAAATCGGGCTGGTGACGGCGGTGCTATGGCATCTGTACAGCCCCGGCTTCGCCCTGGTCACCTTTGCCACCATCGCCGTCTACATCGCCTATACCCTGATCATCACCGAGTGGCGGACCCAGTTCCGCCGCACCATGAACGAGACCGATTCCGAAGCCAGCACCAAGGCCATCGACTCGCTGCTGAACTTCGAGACGGTGAAGTATTTCGGCAACGAGGAGCACGAGGCCACCCGCTACGACAAGGCGCTGGCCCGCTATGAGCAGGCGGCGGTCAAAAGCAAGGTGACGCTGTCGCTGCTGAACATCGGCCAGGGCGCCATCATCGCCGTCGGCCTGACGGCGGTGATGATCATGGCCGGGGCCGGCGTGGCCGACGGCACCATGACCGTGGGCGACTTCGTGCTGGTCAATTCCTATCTGGTGCAGCTGTACCTGCCGCTGAACTTCCTGGGCTTCGTCTATCGCGAGATCAAGCAGTCGCTGACCGACATGGAATCCATGTTCCGCCTGCTGGACGTCAACGCCGAGGTCACCGACAGCCCCGACGCCCGGCCGCTGGCGGTGGCGGGCGGCGCCATCCGCTTCGACGACGTGGGCTTCGCCTACAATCCCGACCGCACCATCCTGCGCGGCGTCGATTTCGCCGTGCCCGCCGGGCACCGGGTCGCCATCGTCGGGCCGTCGGGCGCCGGCAAAAGCACCATCTCGCGCCTGCTGTTCCGCTTTTACGACGCCACCTCGGGGCGCATCACCATCGACGGCCAGGACATCCGCGCCGTTACCCAGAAGTCCTTGCGCGACGCCATCGGCATCGTCCCGCAGGATACGGTGCTGTTCAACGATACCATCCGCTACAACATCGCCTATGGCCGCCCCGGCGCCAGCCAACAGGATATCGAGCATGCCGCCCGGCTGGCCCGCATCCACGATTTCGTCGCCGCCCTGCCCGAGGGCTACGACACCCGGGTGGGCGAACGCGGCCTGAAGCTGTCGGGCGGCGAAAAGCAGCGGGTCGCCATCGCCCGCACCATCCTGAAGGGCCCGGCGATCCTGTTGTTCGACGAAGCCACCAGCGCGCTGGACACCCACACGGAAAAGGAAATCCAGGCCAGCCTGCGCGAGGTGTCGAAGAACCGCACCACCCTGGTCATCGCCCACCGCCTGTCCACCGTGGTGGATTGCGACGAGATCATCGTGCTGGAACAGGGCCGCATCGCCGAACGCGGCCGCCATGCCGAGCTGCTGGCGCGTGACGGCCGCTATGCCGAGATGTGGCGCAAGCAGCAAGAGGCCGCCCAGTTGCAGGAACGGCTGGCCGAGGAACTGGAAGGGACGGACTAGATCAGCCCACCGCGACGTCGCGCTTGGCCTTGACGCGGGCGCGCGCTTCCACCAGTTCGCGCCCCATCTTGCGGATGTTGTGCAGCAGCGTCTCGACCACCAGAATCACCAGATCGGGCGTGCGGTTGATCTGGGCCTTCAGTGCCGCCTTGGGGATGACCATGCAGACGGTGTCCTCGGCCGCCCGGGCCGAGGCCATGCGCGGATGGTCGTCGATCAGCGCCATTTCGCCGAAGATGCCGTTCTGGCCGATCTCGCCCAGGGTCACCGGCGCGTCGTCGACCGTTTTCGCGATCAGGACCCGGCCGCTTTCCACCACATAGGCTTCCTCGCCCGGGTCGCCCTCGTGGAAGATCACCGTGCCGGCCTTGAAGGATTTGCGCGAGGTCTTGTCGGCATTGGCCGTCTTGGCCGCCTCGTGGCCCTGGGCGACGGCGCGGCGCACCAGCGGCTGGGCGATGCCCGGCGGCACGTCGACC
>DATGXU010000278.1:0-2202 GCA_035298685.1 Magnetospirillum sp.
CGCGACGGCGCCAGCGGCTTGGGCGGCGCCGGCTCGGGCTCGGGGGCGGTGGTGGCCCAGCCGGGCAGGGAGGTGGTACCGGCGCGGCGCGCGGCCTCGGCCTTGCGCTCGGGTTCGGGCTCGGCGCTCTGGCGGCTGACCAGCCGCAGGATGCGGGCGTCGGCGGTTTCGTTCTGCGCGGCCAGGAACGGGTCCTCGGCCTCTTCCGCCTGCGGCGCCACCGCCTCGCGGATCAGGTTGTACCAGCAGGCGGCGGGCGGCGCCTTCTTGGTCTGCCAGCCGCAGACGATCAGCTGATCCTCGGCGCGGGTCATGGCGACATAGAGCAGGCGGCGGTATTCGCGTTCGCGCGCCAGCTTCTGGGCGTCGCGCCCGGCTTGGGCCACCGCGTCGTTCATCTCGGCCTTGGGCGGCCACAGCAACAGGTCGTCGTCCAGCCACAACAGGCGCGGCCCCTGGGTCGGCATCTGCAAGGTGTCGGGCAGGAAGACGATGGGCGCCTGCAACCCCTTCGAGCCGTGGACGGTCATGATGCGCACGGCATCGCGGCCGCCCTGTTCCAGGTCGCGCTTGATCTCGACGGCGCTGGCTTCCAGCCAGTGCAGGAAGCCCTGCAGCGACGGCGCGCGACCTTGCTCGAACGCCAGCGTCAGCGCCATGAATTCGTCCAGCGGGTCTTCCGCCTCGAGCCCCAGCCGGGCCAGCAGCCGCCGCTTGCCGCCCAGCGGCCCCAGCACGTGGGCGAACAGGGCGTGCGGCGTCAGCCGGTCGGCCTTGCCCAGCAGCTCGGCCAGGAAGGCGTGGGCGCGGCCGAAGGCATCCTCGTCGCCGGCCCGGCGGCGCAGGATGTCCCACAGCTTGGCGTCGCCGCGGTTCCACGCCAGCCGGAACAATTCGTCCTCGGTCATCCCCACCAGCGGGCTTTTCAGCACCGTCGCCAGGGTCAGGTCGTCATCGGGCAGGATCAGGAAATTGCCCAGCGCCATCAGGTCCATGACCGCCATCTGCTCGGCCAGCACCATGCGGTCGGCGCCGGCCACCGGCACTTCCAGCGCCTTCAACTCGCGCACCAGATCCTCGACGAAGCCGCCGCGCCGGCGCAGCAGCACCATCACGTCGCCGGCCCGCACCTTGCGGCCATGGGCGGGCAAGTCCTCGGTGCCGACCATGGCGCCGATGCGCCGGGCCAACAGACGGGCCAGCCGGGTGCGCGGCGAATCGCCGCTGATGCGCTCGACCGGCGGCTTCCACGGCGGCACTTCGTCGGCGGCGCGCGGTTCCACCGGCGGCCACACCTCGACCCGGCCGCCCGCGCCGGCGCGGAACGCCAGGTGGGTGATGTCCTCGTCCGGCGGCGCCACGCCGTCGCGGGCCGGGCTGGCGGGGGCGAAGACGGCGTTGACCGCGTTCAGCACCGCCCAGCCCGAGCGGAACGACAGGTTGAGCGGGATTTCCGCCCATGTGCCGCCCGCCTCGGGCACATGGCGGGCGAACAGGCGGCGCATGTGGTCGAACGCCTTGGGGTCGGCGCGCTGGAACGAATAGATGGATTGCTTGACGTCGCCCACGGCGAACACCGTACGCAGCCGCTCATGGGCGCCCAGGCCGGCGAAGAATTCCTGGGTCAGCGCCGCCACCACCGCCCATTGGTCGGGGTTGGTGTCCTGGGCTTCGTCGATCAGCACGTGGTCGATGCCGCCGTCCAGCTTGAACAGCACCCATGGCGCCACGCCGGGCCGGGCCAGCAAATCGCGCGCCGCCAGGATCAGGTCGTCGTAATCCATCAGCGCCCGGCCCTGCTTGCGCCGTTCGTAAGACGCCAGCAGCGCCTCGCCCAAGGTCAGCAGGCTGGCGGTGGCATGGGCGATGGTGGCCGATTTCAGCCGGTCCATCACCCGCACCATGCGCTCGGCCTCGGCCTCCAGCGCCGGCAGCACGCCGGGCATCTCGGCCAGCTTCTTGGTGCACAGGGTCTTGCGGATGGTGCCGTCGGTGGCGGTCAGAAAGGCCAGCTTGTATTTGTGGAAGCCGGCGGCGCGGCCCTGGGGGTCGGCCAGCCAGCGTTCCATGATCTGGCCGCGCTCGATGTCGGTCTTGCTGCCGCCCAACAGGGCGCGCATGGCGTGGCGGCAGCCCTCGGGGTCGAACGACTCGTCCAGGCAGGCGCGGGCGACGATGGCTTCGGCGGTATCGCCGGGCTCG
>DATGXU010000279.1:0-6405 GCA_035298685.1 Magnetospirillum sp.
TGATACTCGCTCATCTTGGCATTCAGGGCGGGCGCGTGGCTTTCGCGGGTGATGTAAAAGCCGAAATTGCTGGCCCGCCGGATGGCCTGGGCCAGATCGGGATCGTCGCACAGGGCGAACCCGCCCTCGCCGGCGCCCAGCACTTTGGTGGCGTGCAGGCTGACCACGGTGGGCAGCGGGCTGGCGGTTACCGTATCGAAGGCGGCGGCGGCGTCGATGATCACCGCCAAGCCGGTGCGGCGCCGAAAGTCTTGCCAGCCGTCCATATCCAGCGGGCGGCCGAACGGCTGCACCACCATCACCGCGCCCACCGGCGCCGGGGCGGCGGCCAGGGCGGCTTCGGCGATGGCGGGGGTCAGGGCGCCGGAATGCTCGTCCACGTCGGCCAGGAACGGCTCGAGCCCCGCGGCCCGCGCCGCGTGGGCGGTGGCGACGAAGGTCCAGGCCGGCATCAGGCACAGGCTGCCGCGTGGCGCGCAGCAGGCCATCAGGCAGGCGGACAGCCCCAGCGTGGCGTTGGCCAGCGACACCACGGCCGCCGCGGGGCGTTCCCATCGCGCAGCCAGCCGGCTTTCCAGCGCCTGCGCCAGCGGGCCGAAATTGGAATAAAGGCGCGCGTCGTCGATCCGCCGCAGATAGGGCAGGATGCTTTCCGCCGTGGGCAGGCGCGGTCGCATGACGGCTATGGCGCGGCGATGCGCGGGCATGGAGTTCTCCGACATTTGGCCGACTTTATCACCGGCTATCGTGTCTTGTCGTCGGTGGCATATTGCTGTAGGTGGGGACGGCATAGCACGGAAGGGTTGGAATGCCCATGAACGGCAAGGTCGCGGTGGTGACGGGGGCGGCGCGCGGCATCGGACTGGCCATCGCGCGCCGGCTGGCGGGCGCCGGAGTCCGCGTGGTGCTGACCGACGTCGACCCCTCGGTGGCCGAAACCGCGCGCGAGCTGGACGGGCTGGCCCAAGTGGCCGACATGGGCGACGCCGCCCAGGTGGCCGAGCTTTATCGCACGGTGTTCAAGTCGTGCGGCCGGGTGGACATTCTGGTCAACAACGCCGGCATCCTGGGTGACGCCCGCCTGGGCATGATCGCCCCCGACATGATCGACCGGGTGCTGGCCACCAACCTCGCTTCGGTCATTCTCAACACCCAGGCGGCGTCCAAGCTGATGCGGCGGTCGGGCGGCGGCGCCGTCGTCTCGCTGGCGTCCATCGTCGGCCTGCGCGGCAATGTGGGGCAGACCGTCTATGCCGCGTCCAAGGCCGGCGTGGTCGGCGCCACCCTGGCGGCGGCCAAGGAGCTGGGGCCCGACGGCATCCGCGTCAACGCGGTGGCGCCCGGCTTCATCGACACCGACATGATCCGCGGCCTTACGCCCGAGGTCACCGCCCAGCGTGTCGCCGCCATTCCGCTGGGGCGCCCCGGCACCGCCGAGGAAGTGGCCGAGGTGGTGGCCTTTCTGGTGTCCGACGCCGCCCGCTATGTCACCGGCCAGGTGATCGGCGTGGATGGGGGCATGGTGCTGTGACCGCGCCCGTCACCACCATCGTGGTCGTCGGCGCCGGCGGCCTGGGCCGCGAAGTGGCGGTTTATGTGCGTGACGCCATCGCCGCCGGCACCTTGCGGGCGGACCTGCGCGGCTTTCTCGACGACACCGATGCCGATCCCGCCGCCCTGGGCGTCGACGTTCCGGTGTTGGGGCCGATCGACGCCTACCGGCCGCTGCCGGGTGACGGGGTGGTGATCGCGGTGGGTGATCCGGCGGCTCGGCGCGCCCTGGCCGACCGGCTGGCGGCGCGGGGCGCCCGCTTCGTGGCGCTGGTGCATCCGTTGGCCTATGTGGCGCAAGCGGCGGCCGTCGCCGACGGCGCCATCGTCGCCCCCTTCGCCACCATCGGCACCGGCGCCCGCCTGGGCGCCCATTGCCTGATCAACACCCATGCCGGCATCGGCCACGACGCGGTGGTGGGCGAGTGCTGCGCGGTGTCGCCGCATGCGGTGATCAATGGCGGCGCCCGGCTGGGCCAAGGGGTGATGATTGGCTCGGGCGCGGTGGTCGTGCCCCGGCTCAAGATTGGCGACGGCGCCCAGGTGGCCGCCGGCGCCGTGGTTCTGTCCGACGTGGCCGCCGGCGTCATGGTGTGGGGCAATCCGGCCCGCCCGATGCCGCGTGTCCCGTCCTCCGGCTGAGAAAGGGAAAACCGCCATGGATGTTGCCGCCCTGCTGGAAAAAGGTCTGGCCTGCCATGCGGCGGGACAACTGGGCGACGCTGCCCGCTGCTACCGCGCGGTGCTGGAACGCGAGCCGGACAACCCCGACGCCCTCAACCTGATGAGCTCGCTGGTGCTGATGACCGGCGACGCGGCGCAGGCCGCCAATCTGGCGGCTCAGGCCATCCGGGCGCAGCCCGACTGGTTCGCCCCCTATATCGCCCTGGGCAACGCTTTGCAGAGTGCGGGGCGCGCCGATCAGGCCGCCGACATGTTCCGCGAAGCCCTGCGCCTCAACCCGCGTTCGGCCGAGGCCCATTGCAACCTGTCCAGCGCGTTCAATGCGCTGGGTCGGTTCGACGAAGCGGTGATGGCGGCGGTCGAGGCGATCGTGCTGAACGGCGAACTGGTCCAGGCCCACACCAATTTCGGCAATGCGCTGATGGGGCTGGGTAATGCCGGCGAAGCGGTCGAGGCTTTCTTGAAGGTGGTGGCCCTGACCCCGGAGGATGCCGAGGGCTGGTACAACCTGGGCAGCGCCTATGCCGCCCTTGACCAGCCCGAGGAAGCGGTGGCGTCGCTGCGGCGGTCGGCGCAATTGCGCCCCTCCGCTCCGGCGTTCTACAACCTGGGCAACGTGCTGCTGCGCGACGACCGCCCGGTCGAGGCCGAAGCGGCCTTCCGCGCCGCCGCCGACCTGGCGCCCGACTGGCCCGACGTGCCGGTCAACCTGGCCGCCGCCCTGGCCGACCAGGGGCGGGTGGGCGAAGCCGAAGGGATCTTGCGCCACGTGGCGGCCATCATTCCCGACATGGCCGACGCCCATTTCAACCTGGCGCTGCTGCTGCTGCGCCAGGGGCGGTTCCAGGAAGGCTGGAAGGAATACGAATGGCGCTGGCAGCGCCCGGACTTCCAACCCTTGCGCCGTCCGTTCGTCCAGCCGCAATGGGATGGCGGCGAACTGGCCGGGCGGACCTTGCTGATCACCGCCGAACAGGGCTTCGGCGACGCTCTGCAGCATTGCCGCTTCATCGCCGAGGTCGCGCGTCGCGGCGCCCGCGTGGTGCTGGAATGCCGCCCCGGCCTGACCCGGCTGCTGGCCGGCGTCGAGGGCGTGGCCGAGGTGGTGGAGCTGGGGGCCGAATTGCCCTCCTTCGATCTTCACGTCCCCCTGCTCAGCCTGCCGCATCTGCTGGGTGTCGCTGTGGGCGACCTGCCCGGCCGGGTGCCCTATCTGGCGGTTCCGCCGGGCACTGACGATTTCGCCGATTTCGCCGCCGGCAGCGAAATCAAGGTTGGTCTGGTGTGGGCCGGCAGCGCCAGCCGCGATCGTGATCGCCGCCGTTCGCTGAGCCCGGCCGATCTGGCGCCGCTGCTGGCGGTGCCGGGCTGCCGGTTCCATTCGCTTCAGGTGGACGGCGAACCCGCGCCTGCCCCGGTGGTGACGCTGGTCGAGCGCCTGGGCGATTTCGCCGACACGGCGGCGGCGGTGGCCGCCCTGGACGTGGTGATCTCCGTCGATACGGCAGTGGCGCATCTGGCCGGCGCCCTGGGCAAGCCGGTCTGGGTGATGCTGTCCACGCCCTGCGACGGCTTCCTGTGGATGGACGGGCGCGACGACAGCCCGTGGTATCCGTCGGCGCGGCTGTTCCGCCAGGAACGGGGCGGCGACTGGGGCGGGGTGGTAGCGGCGGTGGCGCACGCGCTGGCGGGGTTTACCCGGAGTTAAGGTCTGCTGCGCCACATTGGCCCGTCGGCAGCCTGTCTAATGGATGACAACAGCATATGGACCTTCGCGACGCCCTGGGCGACGTTTTCCGCGCCTCGTTTGATCTGGCCCCCGATCAGGCGCTGACCGATCTTGCCTATCGCTCGATCCCGCAATGGGATTCCGTCGGCCATATGCGTCTGGTCGCCGACATCGAGGCCCGGTTCGGCATCATGCTGGACACCGACGAGGTGCTGGACCTGTCCTCGTTCGAAAAGGCGGTCGAGTTGGTCGGCCGTCATGTCGCTTCCTGAAAACACGCTCGACGGCGCCTGCGCCGCATGCCTTTGACCTCGAATAGGGGAAAGCGGAATGGATGAGGGCGCGGACATCACCATACGGGTAAGGCCGCCGGACTGGCGGGCGACGCATGATTGGCGCCTCTATTACGACCTGACCTGGACGGCCAGGGCAGAGATCGTCGAACGCATCGTCGCCGAGGGTGAAACCTCGCTATCGCGTGTGCTTGGCCGGTTCAAACGTTTCAATGACACCCATTTCACCAGTGTGCGCATGGAGAATGGCATGCTTGGCTGCGACGTGCTTTTCTCTGCTATCGAGGGCGGACGCGTCGATCCGTTCGAACAATTGCGCGACGTGTCGTGCGTGATTCGGGGCGAGGCAGTCGCCATGCCGTCCTACATCACGTTCGATCTGTGCCGGATGCTGGTGGATTTCGCCCACGGCATGGATGTGGTCGTGGAACTGGGGGCGGGGTATGGCGCCAATCTGTTCGGCATGCACCTGGCCGGCGCCCCGGCTGGCCTGCGCTACCTTGCCATGGAGCCGACCGCGGCCGGGCGGGCGCTGACCCGGCGTTTGGCCGAGATGGCGCCCGACATGTCCATCGAGGTACTGGATTGCGACCTGTCCATGCCGGATTTCTCGCCTCTGGCGGGGGCGTCGTGCACGTTACTGTTCACGGCGTGGTCGGTGATGTACGTGCCGTCCTTCCCCAAGAGCTTTTTCGAGGAACTGGCCAAAGTTCCTGGCGAGGTTACCTGCATGTTTTTCGAGCCGTTGGGGTTTCAGATTTCCGCGACGGATGGGATGTCCTTGGTCCAGGCCGAGGCATTTTTCTCGAGCGAGGAAGTCCATCGGTCGCCCCATAACCGCGATTTCCATTCGGTCGCCATGGCCGCAGCTGCCGAGGGGCTGGTCGATCTGGAACTGGTGTCCAAGCACCTGTTCCTGGGCCAGGGAAAGGACCCATTTCAACTGATGTCGCTATGGGTTTTCCGCAAGCCAGCCATCAAGTGAGCCGCGTGCGAAAATGTTGTAATTGGGGCGCCAAAGGTCTAGTCTGACCATGGCCGTGAAAATAACCCGCCGGCGGTGCCGTCCAAAGGATGGGTTGACGGAATGGGTCCACGGCTGCGGTGTCCTCGAAAGTCAGGCGCCGCTGATATGCCAATGCATCCAGAAAGGATATGATCATGGCTGATACAGTCACTCTCTCCTCCTCCATCCGCAATAACCTGCTCTCGCTGCAGAACACCTCGTCGCTGGTGAACCGCACCAACACGCGCCTGTCCACCGGTCAAAAGATTTCTTCGGCGATCGACGACGCCGTCGGCTACTTCCAGGCCAAGGGCCTCAGCGATCGCGCCGGCGATTTGACCGAGCGCAAGAGTGCCATCGACCAGGGTATCTCGAACCTCAAGACCGCGATGGGTGCCATCGAGTCGGTCGAAAAGGTGCTGAACCAGATGAAGGGTCTGGTGCTGTCGGCCAAGTCGGCAACCGCCACCGAGCGCGACTCTCTCGCCACCCAGTTCAACACCCTGGCGTCGCAACTGAACCAGCTGGCGAACGACGCCACCTATCAGGGCTTGAACATGGTGAACACCACCGCGGCCAAGCTGTCGGTGCAGTTCTCGGACAAGACCGCCGCCACGCTCGACGTGAACGGCATCGACATCCGCACCTCTGCCCTGGCTTCGCTCAGCGACGCCGCTGCCTCGGTCGCGGCCTCTTTCGTTGCTGGCGAGATGTGGGCTTGCGTTTCCGTCCTGGTGTCGTCGTTCGATACCGCCATCCAGAAGCTCGACTCGGCCATCACCGGTATTCGTACCAACGCGAAGACCCTCGGTGCCAACGTCGCTCTGCTCCAGACCCGTCTGGACTTCACCAAGAGCTACGTGAACACCCTGACCGAAGGCTCGAACAAGCTGACCTTGGCCGACCTGAACGAAGAAGGCGCGAACCTGGTTTCGCTGCAGACCCGTCAGCAGCTGGGCATCCAGGCGCTGTCCTTCGCCGGCCAGCAGGAACAGGGCGTGCTGTCGCTCTTCCGTTAATCGCGGAAGACGGGCATAACCCGATAAGAAAAGGCGGGAAGGGGTGGCGACATCCCTTCCCGCTTTTTTTGTGGTTCGTCACGGATTGGCGGGGAACTTGCCTTCAGCGTCATGGCCATGCTT
>DATGXU010000280.1:0-2105 GCA_035298685.1 Magnetospirillum sp.
CCCGGCGTGGCGGTGCAGACCGGCGGCGGCGTCTCGGGCCTGCCCGTCATTCATGGCCTGGCCGACGACCGCGTGCGTCAGGTGGTGAACGGCATGACCATCACCTCGGCCTGCCCCAATCACATGAATCCGCCGCTGTCCTATTTGGACGCGGAAAGCGTGGGCCGCATCGAGGTGCTGCCGGGCGTCACCCCGGTCAGCGCCGGCGGCGACAGCATCGGCGGCACCATCGTGGTCGATCAGGCCCCGCCGGTGTTTGCCGAGGGCGAGCAGGACTATCGCGCCACCGGGCGCCTTTCCACCGCCTATCGCAGCACCAGCCACGGCATCGCCACCACCGGCAGCCTGACCGGCGCCACCAAGAGCGTCAGCCTGAACTACACCGGTTCGTTCAGCCGCGCCGGCGACTACCATCGCGGCGGCGACAACGAGCGTGTGCAGACCAGCCAATACCGCAAGCAGGAGCATTCGGTGACCATGGCCGGCCGCCACGACGGCGACGTGCTGGCCATGCAGGTGGGCTATGGCCACACCCCCAGCGAGGGCTTTCCCAACGCCCGCATGGATCTGGTGGACAACACCAACAAATTCGTCAACGGCCGCTACGACGCCCGCTTCGGCTGGGGCGAGCTGGCGCTGCGCGCCTATTGGCAGGGCGTCGACCACAAGATGGACTTCCTGGACGGCGTGAAAAGCGCCGGCACCATGCCCATGCTGACCGAGGCCCAGGACATGGGCTATTCGGCCAAGGCCGACATTCCGCTGAACAACCGCGACACCCTGCGCATCGGCAACGAATTCCACCGTTACACCCTGAACGACTGGTGGCCGCCGACCAGCAACACGCCCAACGGCATGATGAGCCCGAACGACTTCCAGAACATCAACGACGGCGAGCGCAACCGCCTGGGCACCTTCGCCGAGTGGGAAGCCAAGTGGACGCCCCGGTGGAGCACCCTGTTGGGCGTGCGCAACGACACGGTGTGGATGGATACCGGCGACGTCCAGGGCTACAGCCAGGCCGACAACACCGGCGGCATGATGCCCATGTCCACCAACTACCTGACCGATTCCACCAACTTCAACGCCCGCAGCCACGCCAAGACCGACGTCAATTTCGACGCCACCGCCCTGGCGCGCTTCGAGGCGGACAAGTCGGCGAGCTACGAGGGCGGCTATGCCCGCAAGACCCGCTCGCCCAATCTGTACGAACGCTACAGCTGGTCCACCAACCGCATGGCGTCGTCCATGAACACCTGGTTCGGCGACGGCAACGGCTATGTGGGCGACATCGACCTGAAGCCCGAGGTGGCGCACACCGTCAGCCTGGGCGCCGACTGGCACGATCCCGCCCGCAAGGTGTGGGGCGTCAAGGTCACGCCCTATTACACCTATGTGCAGGACTATATCGACGCCGATCTGGTGGGCAACTTCACCAACATGATGGGCATGCCCACCGGCTTCGGCCTTTATAAGTTCGCCAACCACGACGCCCAACTGTACGGCGCCGACATTTCCGGCAATCGCGAATTGCTGGACGACGTCAGCCTGGGCCGCGCCGTGTTCAAGGCCAGCCTGTCGTGGGTGCGCGGCCAGAACCTGGATACCGGCGACAACCTTTACAACATCATGCCGGTCACCCTGCGCATGGGCGTCGACCATCGGTTGGGCGGCTGGTTCAGCGGCGCCGACATGGAACTGGTGGACAGCAAGGATTTCGTCGCCTCGGACCGCAAGGAAAACCGCACCCCGGCCTATGCCCTGTTCAATCTGCGCACCGGATATGAATGGGACAACCTTGTGTTGAGCGCGGGTATCGAAAATCTTTTCAACCATCTGTATCATGAGCCCCTGGGGGGCACCGACCTTGCCGAGCGGACCAAGACCAACGGGTCGAACGTCTACGGCGCCGGCCGGACCTACCTTGCCGGGGTGACGGTCAAGTTCTGATCGACGCGGCCCCGGCGCCCATGGCCCCGGGGCCGACCTTTTTTGTTGGGTATGGTTCATGCTCGCTGCCGACACCCTGCATCCCACCAGCCCGACCATCGCCGGCCGCTCGCGCGCGCTGGTGCTGTCGGCCTTGGTGCACGGCCTGTTCGCCG
>DATGXU010000281.1:0-1841 GCA_035298685.1 Magnetospirillum sp.
GGAGATCTGCGCGGTTTTCTGGGGCTGGACGTGCTGGGAGTGGGCTCGGAAACCAACCGCCAAGGCGGCACCGGCGTCCCCACCCTGTCGGCGGGCAAATATATCGGCCCCGACACCTTCGTCCGCGTCGAGCAAGGCACAGCCGGCCTGGGCCGGGTCACCGTCGAGCAAGGGCTGGGCGGCGGCTTTTCGGTGGAAAGCTCGCTGGGGGAACAAAGCGGCGGCGGGGTCGGCCTGACCTGGCGGAAAGATTACTGACGCACCGTGGCCTTACGGCTTCTTGGGCGGCGGCGCGGGCAGCGGTTCCTCGACCCAACGCATGGGGCATGCGGCCGCCTGACGGTCGCGCCATTCCTTCAGCACCACCGCCCGCGCTTCGTGGGTGGGGCGGCCCTTGGCGTCGCGGCCGATCTTGCGCAGCACGTAGTTCAGCACCGGCGTGTGGTTGGTGGCGAACTTGAAGAAGCCGCGCACGGAAACGAAATCGGCGCGCCGCAATGCGTTGCGCACCGCATCGGGATCGGTGGTCTTGCCGTTGGTGGCTTTCAGGGCGGAGTCCAGCAGAAAGGCGGCGTCATAGCCGCGCGCCGCCCACGAGGTGGGCTGCCGGCCGTATTCGGCTTCGAAATCGGCGGTGAAGCGGCGATTGGGCGGCGTTTCCAGATCGGGGCTCCAGGTGCCGATGCTTGCCAAATCCTGGGCGGCGTCGCCCATGGCGGGCAGGAACGGGCGTTCCACCGCCGCCCATACGGGGTAAAGCGGCGTCTCGGCCTTGTGCGGCCACGCCCCCCAGGCACGGATGAACCCGCCGGCCATGCCGCCGGTCAGCAGCGAATAGATGGCATCGGGCTTTTGGCGGCCGATTTCCTTGAGTTCCGCCGCAAACGTGGTGGCGCCGGGCTTGGGCGTCACCACCCCCACCACCTCGCCCGCGAAGGTATGCTTGAACGCCGCCAGGGCATTGGCGCTCATGCCGTTGGACGGCGCCACCACCGTGACCCGGCGCACCCGCTCGGAGGTCAGGTACTGCCCCATGGCCTCGTGCACGCCGTCGGCGGGCGCCGCCAGGCTGAACAGCCAGGGCGAACACTCGGCGCCGGCAAGATCGGGGGGCATCTGGTCCAGGTTCAGCACGAACACCCGCGCGTCCACCAGCGGGCGGACGACGGCGGCCAGCGACGGCGCCGACACCGCCATCAGCACCGTATCAAGGCGCTCGCGCTCCATCATGCGGGCGACCTGCTGGCGGGCGACGTCGGGCGAGCCCTTGTCGTCGGTCACCACCAGCCGCACCTCCTGGTTCGAGAAGCGGCCGCCCAACTGCTTGAGCCCCAGATTCACGCCGTCCACCACGTCCTGACCGGCGATGGAACCGGGGCCGGTCAGGGTCGCCACCACGCCGATGACCACCGAGGGGTCGGACGCCCCCGGCAGGGCATAAGCCTGCCCCCAGGCCAGCGTGAACATCAGGGCGGCGGTCAGGCGGCGGAACATGGCGATGTCCTATCCCTTCTTCTTGGCGCGGGCGAAGGCGTCGGCCAGGGCGCCGCCGGCGAACGGCGTCGACTGGGCCTTGGGGGCCGCCTTGGCCGGAGCCGGGCGCCCGCCGGAGGGCGGGCCCGAACGGTCGGAACGCGGCGCCGGCGTTTCGTCCATGCGCATGCTGAGGCCGATGCGCTTGCGCTTCAAGTCCACTTCCAAGACCTTGACGTTGACCACGTCGCCGGGCTTGACCACCTCGTGCGGGTCCTTGACGAAGCGGTTGGCCAACAGCGAGACGTGAACCAGACCGTCCTGATGGACGCCGATATCCACGAAGGCGCCGAAATTGGTGACGTTGG
>DATGXU010000282.1:0-5613 GCA_035298685.1 Magnetospirillum sp.
GGGGCGGGCAGTGGCTGGACGGCGACGACAATCTGGTGGAACTGCGCCGCCTTCACGCCGAGTTCATCGGCGAACGGCGGCCGTTGCTGGCCGCCGCCGGAATTGCCGCCACTCCGTGACGGTTTGCAGACCGGACGCTTACTCGCGCCCGATCACCGCGTCGCCGACGATGCGGAATTCGTCCACCACCAGTTCGGCGCCCAGCTCGTCCACCGGGGTGCGGGAATAGCCGAAGCTGACCACGATGCATGGCAGACCGGCGCCCTTGGCGGCAAGCACGTCGTTGATGGAATCGCCCACCATCACCGCTTCGTCGCGGGCCACGCCCAGGCGGGTCAGCACCGTGTCGATATGGGCGGGATTGGGCTTCAGCGCCGGGGTGTCGTCGCCGCCCACCACCACCGGGAAATAACGGTCGAGGTCCAGCGCGGTCAGGATCTCGCGGGTGGCGACGGTGGGCTTGTTGGTGCACACCGCCAGCAGCACGCCCTTGCCCTGCAGGCGGGCCAGGGTGTCCACCACCTGGGGGAAGGGGCGCGTCAGCACGGTGGCGTTGGCTTCGTAACGGGCCAGGAAGCGCGCCAGCAACGGCGACACGTCGCCGCCCGGCAGCCCGCCCCGCGCGGCGAAGGCCCGCTCGACCAGCGTATGGGCGCCGTCGCCCACCATGGGGGCCAGTTCGGCTTGGCTGACGGGGGCGCGGCCTTCCTCGGCCAGCACGTGGTTGACGGCCGACGTCAGGTCGGGCAACGAATGGATCAGGGTTCCATCGAGGTCGAAAATGACAGCGCGCTTGGCCTGACGCATTGAAACCATCCGCAACAAAGATTGACTGGCTCGATCGGCGCCTTTGTGGCACCTTCCCGCCGCAATCGCAACTGCTTGGGTACTCCGGGACGGCATGGCCAACTCGCAGCTCGCTATCATCGTCCTCGCCGCCGGCATGGGCACGCGCATGAAATCCGACCTGCCCAAGGTCATGCATCCGCTTGCCGGCCGTCCCATGGTCCAGCACCTGATGGATACCGTTTCGGGCCTGAACCCCGACAAGGTGGTGGTGGTGGTCGGCCCCGGCATGGATGCGGTGGACAAGGCGGTGGCGCCCGCCCGCACCGTGATCCAGGCCGAACGGCTGGGCACCGGCCATGCCGTCATGCAGGCCCGCGCCGAGCTTCAGGATTTCACCGGCGACGTGCTGGTGCTGTACGGCGACACCCCGCTGATCACCCGCGCCACCCTTGACCGCATGCTGGAGGAACGGCGCGGCCCCAAGGACCCGGCGGTGGTGGTGCTGGGCTTCAAGCCGCGCGACCCGGCCTATTACGGCCGTCTGGTGGTCGGCGCCGAGGGGCTGAAGGCCATCGTCGAGTGGAAGGATGCCAACCAGGACCAGCGCGAGATCCCGCTGTGCAATTCCGGCGTCCTGGCCATCGACGGTAAGCGCCTGTGGGCCTTGGCCGACCGCATCACCAATGAAAACGCCAAGGGCGAGTACTACCTGACCGACCTGGTCGCGCTGGCGCGCGCCGACGGCGACGACTGTTCCTTCGTGCTGGGGGAAGAGGAAGAGCTGCTGGGTGTGAATTCCCGCGCCGAGCTGGCCTGCGCCGAAGCGATCATCCAGACCCGCCTGCGCGAGCACGCCATGGAAAACGGCGCCACCCTGATCGATCCGCAATCGGTGTGGTTCGCCTGGGACACCAGGCTGGGCCGCGACGTGGTGGTGTGGCCGCACGTGGTGTTCGGCCCCGGCGTGACCGTGGGCGACGGCGTGACCATCAAGGGCTTCTGCCACTTTGAAAAGTGCCGCATCGACGACGGCGCCGACGTGGGCCCCTATGCCCGCCTGCGCCCCGGCGCCGAGATCGGCGCCAGGGCCCATGTGGGCAATTTCGTCGAGATCAAGAAAGCCGTGGTCGAGGAAGGCGCCAAGGTCAACCACCTGACCTATATCGGCGACGCGCGGGTGGGCAGCGGCGCCAATGTGGGCGCCGGCACCATTACGTGTAATTACGACGGCTTCAACAAATCCTTCACCGATATCGGCGCCAATGCCTTCATCGGCTCCAATTCTTCCCTGGTGGCGCCGGTCAAGATCGGCGACGGCGCCATTGTCGGCGCCGGCTCGGTGGTGACGCGCAACGTCAGTGCGGGAGCATTGGCGGTAACGCGGGCCAACCAGATGGAGCTGTCCGAATGGGCCGATCGCTTCCGCGCGAAGAAGCGGGAGAATAAGGCGTCGGGGAAATAAACTAGAGCTTCAAGGAGCTTCCGAATATGTGTGGCATCGTCGGAATCATCGGCAAGGGCGACGTCGCCCCGCTGTTGGTCGAGGGATTGAGGCGGCTTGAGTATCGCGGCTACGATTCCGCCGGCATCGCCACCTTGGTGGGCGGGCATGTCGAACGGCGCCGCGCCGAAGGCAAGCTGGTCAACCTGGAAAACCTGCTGAAGACCAATCCGCTGCCCGGCCGCATCGGCATCGGCCATACCCGTTGGGCGACCCACGGCGTGCCGACCGAGCGCAATGCCCATCCCCATGCCACGCCCCGCGTGGCGGTGGTGCACAACGGCATCATCGAGAATTATTCGGAACTGAAGGCCGAGCTGACCGCCGCCGGCCAGGCGTTCGAAAGCGACACCGACACCGAGGTGGTGGCGCAGCTGATCGACCTGTACCTGCAGCAGGGCAAGGCCCCCGAGGAAGCCACCGCGCTGGCGCTCAAGCGGCTGCATGGCGCGTTCGCCCTGGGCATCATCTTCACCGGCCACGACGATCTGATGATCGCCGCCCGCGAAGGCAGCCCGCTGGCCTTGGGCTATGGCGACGGCGAGATGTTTTTGGGCTCGGATGCGCTGGCGCTGGCGCCGCTGACCCAAAAGATCAGCTATCTGGCCGATGGCGACTGGGCGGTGATCCGGCCCGATGGCGTGGTCGTGCATGACCGCGACGGCCGCATCGTCAACCGCGAAGTCCGCCTGACCCAGCTGTCGGGCGCGCTGATCGGCAAGGGCCAGCACCGCCACTTCATGGTCAAGGAAATCTTCGAGCAGCCGCAGGTGATCGGCGACACGCTGAACACCATGCTCAATCCGGCTACCCGCACCCTGACCCTGCCGACGATCCCCTTCGACCTGGGCGCCATCGACAAGGTGACCATCGTCGCCTGCGGCACGTCGTATTACGCCGGCATGGTCGCCCGCTATTGGATGGAAAAGCTGGCCCGCGTGGCAGTCGAGGTGGAAATCGCCTCGGAATTCCGCTACCGCGAGCCGGTGCTGTCGCCGGGCGGGCTGGCCATCTTCATTTCGCAGTCGGGTGAAACCGCCGACACCCTGGCGGCGCTGCGCTATTGCCGCGCCAACGGCCAGCACACCCTGTCGCTGGTCAACGTGGCGGAAAGCACCATCGCCCGCGAATCCGAGGTCGCCCTGCTCAGCCAGGCCGGCCCCGAGATCGGCGTGGCCTCGACCAAGGCGTTCACCACCCAGCTGGTGGTCATGGCCTGCCTGGCCATTTCGCTGGCCCGCGCCAAGGGCCGCATGAATGCTGACGAGGAAGCCCGCCTGTGCCAGGCCCTGGCCGAGGTGCCGGCCCACGTTTCCGCGGTGCTGCGCCAGGAACACCACCTGCGCGAGATCGCCGAAACCATCGCCCAGGCCCGCGACATCATCTATCTGGGTCGCGGCACCGGCTTCCCCATCGCGCTGGAAGGCGCGCTGAAGCTCAAGGAAGTCAGCTACATCCACGCCGAAGGCTATGCCGCCGGCGAGCTGAAGCACGGCCCCATCGCGCTGATCGACGACCACGTGCCGATCATCGTGGTCTGCCCCACCGACGAACTTTACGAAAAGACCGCGTCGAACGTGCAGGAAGTGGCGGCACGCGGCGGCAAGGTGGTGTTCCTGTCCGACAAGGCGGGCATCGAACGCCTGGCCGCCAAGTCGCTGGCCACGGTGGAACTGCCGTCTGTCGATTCCTTCGTCGCCCCCATCCTCTACGCCATCCCGGTCCAACTGCTGGCCTACCACGTCGCCATCGCCAAAGGCACCGACGTGGACCAGCCGCGCAACCTGGCAAAAAGCGTCACGGTCGAGTAAGGGGCGGCGACTGGCTTAATGTGTTTGTGTGGTGACGAAATAGTTTCATACTCGACGAAATAGTCTCATACCGGACGAAATAGTTTCATACTGAATCCCCTTGTCCTGAGGCTCTCCACGGGCGTAGGCTTTCCCGTGGATGGGCCGACAGGCCAGAGGTGCGCCCATGGCGCGACGGAAATATTCCGTGGACGAGGCGTTGATCGCCCGCTACCTGAAGGAAGGTCGCGGGACAGGCCTCGGCGCCGATTACAAACCCTGGCTGAAAATTTCCGACGTCCCTTCCTTGGGCCGCTCGCATCGCCTGCGGGGCATCAAAACCGGCCGGGTTCATCACTTCCTCTCGGACATCGAGGTCAACCTTTTCTACCTGCTCGACTGGCACGACGCGGTCGTCGATATCCGGGAGCAATTCCCGCTGGATCGGGAAGAAACCCAAGTCATTGCCGAGCGGGCAGGGATCAAATATCCGGTCGATAGCCAAACGCGGGTGCCGCTGGTTCAGACTACGGACTTCCTGGTGGACTATGTCGTGGCCGGTGAGAATCGGCGGATAGCCTATGCGGTCAAACCCGCCGAGGCATTGTCCGAAAAGCGCACGGCCGAGCTGCTGGAGCTTGAGCGCCTGTATTGGCTGGCACGGGGCGTTCCCTGGGGCATCGTGACCCGCGAGGAAATTCCCAAGACGCTGACCAAGAACATCGCCTGGGTTCACAATTACGTCGATGTGGACGATCTCAGCCAGCCGCATCCCGGCTATTACGCTGAGAAAGCCGCTCTGGTCCTGAACGAGATCGCGTCGTGGCGCGGTGTTTCGCTGAAGCAGGCGTGTCAGGCGTTGGATGAACGTCTATCCATGCAGCCGGGCGCGGCGCGGTTGTTGGTGCGCCACCTGATCGCCTGCAAGCGGCTGCTCTGCGACATGTCCGAGCCGCAGGGCGAAGCCTCGCCAGTGGAGAACTTCCGTGCCGCGTCGCCGGCATCCCAACTGGGGAGGCTGGGATGAACGAATTGCTAACCAACCAACTGGTCGAGATTAGGTCGGAAGGCGTTGTCTTCCGCGTCCTGTGGGGCGATCCGCTGGGGCGGGGATACTACGTCATCGACGTGCGCTCTCAGGCTGCCTTCCCCGAATTTCGCGGGTCGTTGGAACTTGAGGAATTGCTGGCGCGCGACGAGGCCGCTTTTTTCCCCGACGACCAGTGGCTGGCGCCACTCATGGATGCGGGATTGCCCGACAGTCACAAGGAAAGGCGGGACCGGGCCTGGGAAATGATTCAGCCGCTGGCCCTGAACATGCCGGATATATTCAAGCCCAGGGTGCGTGGAGAAGCCGTCGCCGCCCTGGTCGATGCCGGAAAGGCGACCAAACAGGGACTGTCAGGAATTCCGTGTACGGGCGGGCGGTTGATCATCGCATCATGGCCTGAGTAAAACGCTCGCCGAATTGGATGGCGCACTGGGCCTTGGCCATGTTCCATTCCCGTGCGGGCATGGTCCATTCTTTTTCGG
>DATGXU010000283.1:0-2397 GCA_035298685.1 Magnetospirillum sp.
GCAACGTATTGTCGCCGTCGGTGGTGGCGGTGCGCCCGCGCGTCGAAGGCGAGATCGTCAAGCTTCACATCGCCGAAGGCCAGGAGGTCAAGGAGGGCGACGCCCTGTTCACCCTGGACTTCCGCGCCGCCGAAGCCGCGCGCAAGCAGGCCGAGGCCAGCCTGGCCCGCGACCGCGCCCAGCTTGACCGCGCCAAGCGCGACCTGGAACGCTATAGCATTCTGCTGCAATCGGGCTCGGCCACTCGGCAAAAGGTCGAACAGCTGACCTCGGACGTCGGCGTGGCGGAAGCGGCGATCAAGGCCGATCTGGCCAATATCGACAATGCGCGGCTGGCGCTGGACTATGCCTTCATCCGCGCCCCGGTGGCCGGCCGCACGGGCGTCATCAACGGCAAGCTGGGCGCCTTGGCCAAGCCCGGCGATACGCAGCCGCTGGTCACCATCACGCAATTGCGACCGATCACCGTGGCCTTCGCCGTGGCGGAACCCAATCTGCCGCGCATCCGTGCCGCCATGGCCGCCGGACCGCTGGACGTGTCGGTGAGCTCGGCTTCCGACAGCGGGTTGAACGCCACCGGGCGGCTGACCTTCGTGGATTCGGCCATCGACGTCGCCACCGGCACCATCGCGCTGAAGGCGACATTTGCCAACGACGACACCCGGCTGTGGCCGGGCCAATACGTCAACGTGTCGCTGACGCTGGGCACCGAGGCGCAGGCGCTGACCGTGCCGGCCGAGGCGGTGCAGACCGGCCAGAGCGGGCAATACGTGTTCGCCGTCACCCCCCAGGGCACCGCGGAACTGCGCCCGGTGGCGGTGGACCGCATTCTTGACGGCATCGCCGTGCTGAAAAGCGGCGTCGCCGCCGGTGACAAGGTGGTGGTCGAAGGCCAGATGCGCCTTGGACCGGGCGTCAAGGTGATTGAAAAGCCCCAGGCTCCGGCAAAATCATGAATTTGGCAGAAATCTTCATCCGCCGGCCCGTCGCCACGCTGTTGCTGACGCTGGCGCTGATTTTCGCCGGCATCGCCGGCTGGCGCGAACTGCCGGTGGCCGCGCTGCCCAACGTGGATTTCCCCACCATCAACGTCTCGGCCTCGCTGCCGGGCGCCAGCCCCGAAACCATGGCGTCGTCGGTGGCGGCGCCGCTGGAGCGCGAATTCTCGACCATCGCCGGGGTCGAGACCATCACCTCGTCGTCGGGCCAGGGCACCACCTCGATCACGTTGTCGTTCGTGCTGAACCGCAACATCGACGCCGCCGCCCAGGACGTGCAGGCGGCGATCGCGCGGGCGCAAAAGCGCCTGCCCGAGGAAATGACCAGCCCGCCCAGCTTCCGCAAGGTCAACCCGGCCGACAGCCCGGTGGTGCTGATGGCGCTGTCGTCCACCACCCTGCCGCTGTCGGTGCTGGACCAATACGCCCAGACCATCCTGACGCCGAAGATCTCGCGCCTGTCGGGCGTGGCCCAGGTGCTGGTCTACGGCAGCCAGAAATACGCCGTGCGCATCCGTCTCGATCCCGACGCGCTGGCCTCGCGCGGGTTGGCAGTGGACGAGGTTTCGCAGGCCATCACGGTGGCCAACACCAACTCGCCGCTGGGCATCCTGAACGGTCCCAAGCAGCAGATCACCCTGCAGACCAATCCCCAGCTGCCCAATGCCGCCGCCTTCTCCGAGCTGGTGGTGGCGTGGCGCGACGGGGCGCCGGTGCGCCTTCGCGATGTCGGCACCGCGCTGGACAGCGTGGAAAACGACCGTACCGCCAGCTGGTTCAACGGCACCCGCGCCATCGTGGTGGCGGTGCAGCGCCAGCCCGACGCCAACACCGTCGAGGTGGTCGACGCCGTGCGCGCGCTGCTGCCCAGCGTGCGCGACAGCCTGCCGCCCACCGCCAAGATCGACGTGATGAACGACCGTTCAACCTCGATCCGCTCGGCCATCGAGGACGTGCAGTTGACCTTCGGCCTGACGGTGGCGCTGGTGGTCATGGTCATCTTCGTCTTCCTGCGCCGGCTGTCGGCCACCATCATTCCGGCCATCGCCATGCCGGTGTCGCTGGTGGCGACCCTGGGCGCCATGGCGGCGCTGGGCTTTTCACTCGACAACATCTCGCTGCTGGGCCTGACGTTGTCGGTGGGGCTGGTGGTGGACGACGCCATCGTCATGCTGGAAAACATCCAGCGCCACGTGGACGAAGGCATGGCGCCGTTCCAGGCGGCGCTGAAGGGCGCGCGCGAGATCGGTTTCACCATCCTGTCCATCACCGTGTCGCTGATCGCCGTGTTCATCCCCATCCTGCTGATGGGCGGCATCGTGGGCCGGCTGTTCCGCGAGTTCGCCGTGACGCTGGCCGTCGCCATCGCGGTTTCGATGGTGGTTTCGCTGACCACCAC
>DATGXU010000284.1:0-16010 GCA_035298685.1 Magnetospirillum sp.
GGCATCCTCGCGCGCCAAGGCGAAAATGGCCTCGCGCATCTTCACCGAATAATCGGTCGAGCCGGTCTCGGTGTCGCAGCGATAGCAGCGCGCCGCCTGTTCCTTGGCGGTGCGGTCGTCGTAGGGGGCCTCGGTGTCGGCGAAGGCGTCGTCGCGCAGGCCCAGGAAGCGGGGCTCGACGCGGGCCAGCTTTTCCCATGCCGGGTCCTGCGCCACCGCCGCCACGCGGGTGCGATACGGCGTGCGATAGGGCGCCGGGTGGGCGTTGCCTTCCAGCGCGGCGACCATGTAATAGGCCGCCTTGTGGCCCTGGAACATGGCCTGGACGATGGTGCTCGAGCCGAAGGCGGCATCGCCCGCCGCATAGACCTTGGGCATGCGGGTGGCCATGGTCGCTTCGTCGGTGGCGATGCGGTCGCCGTCCATCAGGCCGTGCTTGGCCAGTTCCAGGCTGACCGCCTTTTGCCCGACGGCGGCGATCACCAGACCGGCCGACAGGGCGAATTGCGAACCGGGGATGGTGCTGAAGGCGCGGCGGCCATCGGCGCCGGGGGCGCCCAATCGGGTGCGCAGGCAGCGCAGTTCGACCGCGCCGCCCGAGGCTTGGGCCACCTCGGCGGGGGCGACGTTGTAGACGATCTCGATGCCCTCGGCCAAGGCGGCCGAGATCTCGTGATGACGGGCGGGGATTTCGTCGGGGCCGCGCCGGTACAGCACCGTCACCTTCTTGACGCCGGGCAGGCGGCGGGCGGTGCGGCAGGCATCCATGGCGACGTCGCCGCCGCCGATCACCACCACATGGGCCGGCAGGGTCGGGCGGTCGCCGCCGTTGATGCCGTTCAGGAAGGTGACGCCGTCCACCACCTGCGGCAGGTCGTCGCCGGGCACGCCCAGCGTGCGGCCCTGGCTGGCACCGATGGTCAGCAGAACCGAATCGTGATCCTTGGCCAGCTGTTCCAGGCTGACCTTGTCGCCCAGCGGGGTGGACAGGTGCAGCGTGATGCCGGGGCAGCGTTCCAGGATGCGGGCGACGTCCTGCTCGACCACCTCGGGCGGCAGGCGGAAATCGGGAATGCCCCAGGCCATCATGCCGCCGGCCTTGGGCAGCGCCTCGTACACATCCACCTTGTAGCCGGCGGCGGCGATGTCCTGCGCCGCGGTCAGGCCGGCGGGGCCGGCGCCGACGATGGCGACCGATTTGGGGCTGGACGGCTGGATGGCGGGCAGGCGATAGGTCGGCCCCAGGGCATCCATCACCGACCGCTTGAGCGCGCGGATGGCCACCGCGCCGTCGGAATTGGCGCGCCGGCAGGCCGGTTCGCACGGCGCGTCGCAGACCCGGCCGCACACGCCCGAGAACGGGTTGGTGGCGGTGATGGCCTCCAGCGCGCCGGCGTAGTCGCCGCTCCAGATCATGCCCACATAGGAACCGACATCGGTGCCGATGGGGCAGGCCACCTGGCACGGCGGCGGCTCGTAGTGGGGCTGGCCGCTCTGGTCGGCGGCGAGGTCCAGCGAAAAGGGCTTGCAGCTGCTCATGGTCAGGCCACCTGAGTCAGAAGTTGGGCGTCCACCACGCGGTAATCCGGCTCGTAGGGCAGGCCGGTGATAGCGGCGGCTTCGGGGGTCAGCGCCACCAGGTCCTTGCGCGACAGCTGGCGGAAATCGCTGTAGCCCAGCGCCTGGGTGATGGCGGCGATCTGCCAGCGCACCGATTCCAGGAAGCGGTGGATGGCCTGGGCCTGAAGCTCGGTCTTGTAGCGGGCCTCGTGCTCGGGGTCCTGGGTGGCGATGCCGACCACGCAATTGCCGACGTGGCACTGCATGCAGCTGATGCAGCCGCCGGCGATCAGCGCCGCCGTGCCCATGGCCACCGCGCTGGCGCCCAGCGCCAGGGCCTTGACCACGTCGACGCCATCCTTGATGCCGCCCATCAGCACCACCGGCATGGAACCGTCGTGGCCGATTTCGTTGAGGCCGTCCAGGGCTTCCTGCAACGCCGCCAGCGTCGGGATGCCGACATTTTCCAGCACCTCGGTCGAGGCGGCGCCGGTCGAGCCCTGCAGGCCGTCGAGCTGGACGAAATCGAAGCCGTCCTTATAGGCGATCTTGATGTCGTCGCGCACGCGGCCGGCGCCCATCTTCACCGACACCGGCTTGGCGTAGTCGGTGGCCTCGCGGAATTCCTCGACCTTGATGACCAGATCGTCGGCGCCCATGATGTCGGGGTGGCGCGACGGCGACCGCAGGTCGATGCCTTCGGGGATGCCGCGAATGGCCGCCAGTTCCTTGGTCACCTTCTTGGCCATCAGCTGGCCGCCCAGGCCCGGCTTGGCGCCCTGGCTGATATAAATCTCCAGCGCGTCGGCCTTCAGCATGTCGTGGATGTTCCAGCCCAGCCGGCCCGACAGGCATTGATAGATCAACTGGCTGGCCTCGGCCCGCTGTTCGGGCAGCATGCCGCCTTCGCCGGTGTTTTCGACGATGCCCGACAGCTTCGAAGCCCGCGCCAGCGCCACCTTGGTGGATTTCGACAGCGCACCGAAGCTCATGGGGGCGATCAGCACCGGCATGGACAGCGACAGCGGCTTGGCGCCGTGGCGCTCGCCCAGGGTCATGGCCAGCTTGACCGCCTTGGTGGGGTCGCCGGCCGCGCCGATGCGGGCGGGGTCGACCTTGATGGCGATGTCGGTGAAGTGCGGCACCGCCTTGGCGGCGCCATAGCCGCGGATGCGGTAGCGGCCGATCAGGCTTTTGGCGTGAATGTCCTCGGCGACCTTGGCGTTCCAATAGGTGCCGCCCTCCGAGAACACCGGATGGGGCAGCGGCCGGCTGATGGGCTCGTTGACGCCATAGCGCAGCTTGGTGCCGGCGTTGACGATCTTGGTGAAGGTGCCGGTGAAGGGGATGTCGTATTTCGCCAGGAAGGCGCGGATGTCGGCATCTTCCTCGGCGGTAAGCTCGGCGATCTTGGCGTCCGAGCCCAGGCTTTGCACCTTGCCGCCCACATAGATGGCGCCGGCCGACATGTCCTCGCCGACGCGTTCGCCGGAATCGCCCAGGATGATGATGCGGCCGCCATACATCATGTAGCCGGCCAGGAAGCTGGCCTTGCCGCAGCACAACAGGGTGCCGGCCTTCATCACCTGGCCGGCGCGGCTGCCGACGTTGCCCTTGACGACCACTTCGCCGCCGCGCAACGCGACGCCGGCGATGGCGCCGGCATTGCCGCCCACCACCACCGAGCCGGCATACATGGAATCGCCCACGCCCCAGCCGACGTTGGACTCGACCTCGAAACGGGCGCCGTGACTGAGGCCGGCGCAGAAATAGCCGGCCGAGCCCTTGACGTGGACCGTGACCGGGTGGGTCAGGCCGACGCCGATATGGTGGCGGGCATCGGGGTTGAGGACGGTGATGTCCTCGCCTTTGGCGGCTGCGGCGCGCAGGGCTTCGTTGCCCTCGCGCACGGGCATGGTGCTCAGATCGATCGTGACCATGTTTGGAACGTCCCCGGCGCAGGTTCGGTGGTGGAAAGGGGCTGACCGGGGAACAGCCGGTTCAGCGAAACTTCTTCCGAGGCGATGGCCACCAGGCTGTCGTCCTCGTACATGACCATGGGCTTGGCGGCCAGGCGGTCCTTGGCGAAACCGATGCCGTCCTTGGTGGAGACCAGGAACGAGAAGGTGCCGTCCAGATCGTCCACCGACTGCTCCAGCGCCGTTTCCAGCGGAACGCCCTGGGCCATCTTGTCGGCGATGTAGACGGCGATCAGTTCGGAATCGTTGTCGGTGCGGAATTCGAAGCCGCGCGCTTCCAGGCGGCGGCGCATCTTCCAGTAATTGGTGATCTGGCCGTTATGGACGATGGCGACGTCGGCGAAGCCGGTGGCCCAGAACGGGTGGGCCGCCTCGGGCTTGACGTCGGATTCGGTGGCCAGCCGCACGTGGCCCAGGCCGTGGCTGCCGGTGATGCGGCCGATGCCGTAGATGCCGTCCAGGTCCTTCGACGTGCCCACATCCTTGATGATGTCCAGGCTGGCCCCGATCGAGATCAGCTTGGCGGCGTGCTCCATGGCATAGGCGAAGGGACGGATTTCGCCGTCGTACTCCACCTCGACCACAAAGGTCGCGCCTTCGGACCGCTCCGCCTTGATGGTGGCGCCGTTGTCGGCCAGCGCCGTCTTGATGCGCCCGACCGCGCCGTCGTCATCGACCAGGAAGCGCAGGCGCAGGCCGGCGACCTCGTTCTCATACAGCGCGAAGCCGGTGGAATCGGGGCCGCGATGTTGGCAGCCGTCCATCATGTCGGCCAGCGCGCGGCCCAGCACCTGATTGCTGACCGGCTTTTTGAAAAGAATTCCTGCGATTCCGCACATGCCATGTCTCCCTCGTGCGATGGCTCGACCCTAGCAAGGGGGCTCGAACGTGGTCAACGGTTTTGTGCAAATTTGTTTCCTAGTGGGAAATGATATTCCTGGGGATGCCGTCATGTGTTCGGGGAAATACGGGAGAAAATGGCGGTTTTCCGGGAAAATTCGGCGCTGCTGCGCGGCGCATTAGCATCCTCAGCGGAAAAAATCTTTCTTGCCAGTTGAAATCCCCTGGACGATGGCATAGGGTGAATTTGCTAATTTTTATGGCGCTGACCGCCGCTGCCCGCAAATCGGGCAGACAGACAGGGGAATACCGATGGCTCACGACCTCGCCGAGATCGCCAAGGAACGCGGCATCCAGTACTTCCTGATTTCGTATGTGGACCTGTTCGGCGTGCTGCGGGCCAAGCTGGTGCCGGCCTCCGCCATCAAGGGCATGCAGAAGAACGGCGCCGGTTTCGCCGGTTTCGCCACCCATCTCGACCAAACCCCGGCGCATCCCGACACGGTGGCGGTGCCCGATCCCGACAGCCTGATCCAGCTGCCGTGGAAGCGGGAAGTGGGCTGGCTGGCCTCGGACGTCTATTGCGGCGGCGAACTGGTGCCCGACGCGCCGCGCAACGTGCTGAAAAAGCAGATCGCCAAGGCCAAGGCCCGTAACCTTCAGATGAAGACCGGCGTCGAATGCGAGTTCTTCCTGCTGTCGCGCGACGGCAGCGGCATCGCCGACGTCTACGACGAATATCCCAAGCCCTGCTACGACCAGCTGGCCCTGATGCGGCAATACGACCTCATCAAGGAATTGTGCGACTACATGCTGGAATTGGGCTGGGGGCCGTACCAGAACGACCACGAAGACGCCAACGGCCAGTTCGAAATGAACTGGGAATTCGACGACGTGCTGAAGACCGCCGACCGTCACACCTTCTTCAAGTACATGACCAAGACGCTGGCCGAGAAATACGGCATGCGCGCCACCTTCATGCCCAAGCCGTTCAACTCGCTGACCGGCAACGGCTGTCACATGCATGTCAGCCTGTGGGACGGCGCCCGCAACGTGTTCGAGGACGAAGCCGGCGAACTGGGCATGAGCAAGCTGGCCTATTCGTTCATGGGCGGCGTCATGCACTCGGCCGCCGATCTGTGCGCCATCTTCAATCCGACGGTGAACAGCTTCAAGCGCATCAACGCGCCCATCACCGCCTCGGGCGCCACCTGGTCGCCCAATTCCATCACCTATACGGGCAACAACCGCACCCACATGGTGCGCATCCCCGACTCGAACCGCTTCGAGTTCCGCCTGATGGACGGCGCCACCAACCCGTACCTGTCGCCGGCGGCGCTGCTGATGGCGGGCCTGGACGGCATCGACAACGACCGCGATCCCGGCGAGCGCCTGGACATCAACATGTACACCGACGGCCACACGCTGAAGAACGTGCGCAAGCTGCCGCTGAACCTGCTGGATGCGCTGCGCCTGATGGAACGGTCCGAGGTGGCCCGCGCCGGTTTCGGCGACGAGTTCGTCAACAGCTACATCAAGCTGAAGATGGCCGAGTGGAACTCGTTCATGAGCCATTCCAGCGCCTGGGAACGCCTGCACAACCTGGACTGCTGACGGGATGGGGGAGCCCTCGGGCTCCCCCACGTCGTGCTCCTCTCTCCAAAAATCCGAATTCGGGAACCTGTGCGATGACCACCACGCCTAGGCATTTCGTGCTGACCATCTCTTGCCCCGACGCCGTCGGCATCGTCGCCGCGGTGGCCGGCTTCCTGTCGGGTCATGAACTTTTCATCACCGAATCCGAGCATTTCGGCGACGTCATCACCGGCCGCTTCTTCATGCGCACGGTGTTTCTCGACCGCCCCGGCATGCCGCCGCTGGATGAATTGCGCGCCGCCTTCGCCGCCGTGGCCGAGCGGTTCCAGATGGAATGGAAGATCCACGATTCGACCCGCAAGCCGCGCGTGCTGCTGCTGGTGTCCAAGTTCGACCACTGCCTGAACGATCTGCTGTACCGCTATCGCACCGGCACGCTGCCGGTGGAGATTCCGGCGGTGGTGTCCAACCATCCCGACCTTCAGCGGGTGGTGGAATGGCACGGCATCCCCTATCACCACCTGCCGGTGACCAAGGACACCAAGGCCGCCCAGGAAGCCGCCATCCTTGAGATGGTCGACCGGCTGCACATCGATCTGGTGGTGCTGGCGCGCTACATGCAGGTGCTGAGCCCGGAAATGTGCAAGGCGCTGTCGTGGCGCTGCATCAACATCCACCACTCGTTCCTGCCCAGCTTCAAGGGCGCCAAGCCGTACCATCAGGCCCATGCGCGCGGCGTCAAGATCATCGGCGCCACCGCCCATTACGTCACCACCGACCTGGACGAAGGCCCGATCATCGAACAGGCGGTCGAGCGGGTGGACCACACCCACACGCCCGACGATCTGGTGGCGCTGGGCCGCGACATCGAGAACGTGGTGCTGGCCCGCGCGCTGCAATATCACGTGGAACATCGCGTGCTGCCCAACGGCGGCAAGACGGTGGTGTTCCGGCGATGAGCGCGCGGCTGATCGACGGCAAGGCTTTCGCCACCGGCTTGCGCATCCGCGTCGCCGCCGAGGTGGACCAGTTCGAGGCCGCCACCGGAATCACCCCCGGACTGGCGGTGGTGCTGGTGGGCGAGGACCCGGCCAGCCAGGTCTATGTGCGCAACAAGGGGCGCGAAACCATCGCCGCCGGCATGGCGTCGTTCGAGCACCGATTGCCCGCCGCCACCTCGCAGGCCGAGTTGCTGGATCTGGTGGGCCGGCTGAACGACGACCCGCTGGTGCATGGCATCCTGGTGCAGTTGCCGCTGCCCAAGCACATCGACGAATCCGCCGTGCTGGCCGCCATCGACCCGCGCAAGGACGTGGACGGCTTCCACGTCACCAATGCCGGCCTGCTGGCCACCGGCGGCAAGGGGCTGGTGCCATGCACGCCGTTGGGCTGCCTGATGCTGCTGGAAGACACGCTGGGCGACCTGTCGGGGCTGGAGGCGGTGGTCGTCGGCCGCTCCAACATCGTCGGCAAACCCATGGCGCAGCTGCTGCTGTCGCGCAACTGCACCGTCACCATCGCCCATTCCCGAACCCGTAACCTGCCCGAGGTGGTGCGCCGCGCCGACATCGTGGTGGCGGCGGTGGGGCGGCCCGAGATGGTTCGCGGCGACTGGATCAATCCCGGCGCCACCGTCATCGACGTCGGCATCAACCGGGTGCCGGCGGACGAGGGCAAGACCCGGCTGGTGGGCGACGTCTGCTTCGCCGAGGCGGTGCAGGTGGCCGGCGCCATCACCCCGGTGCCGGGCGGCGTCGGCCCCATGACCATCGCCTGCCTGCTGGCCAACACGCTGTCGGCGGCGCGCGCCTTGGTGGGCTGAGGCGGTGCGTAGTCGGAAAGACCATAAGGCAACTATGCGAATGCCAAGCCGGACGACGGCCGCCGCCGACAAGCACTGACCGTTCCGTCCGCGCCCGCCATGGGCGCTCAGCGCGTGGAGGGGCCCGCCTATTCGGCGGGCTTTTCCTGTTGGTCGGGGGCGTTGGCGCGCAGCTCGGTTTCCTTGAGCGAGGGCACCAGTTCGCCCATCTGGCGGCGCAGCTGATGGGCCGCCTGGGCCTCGGCGACCAGCACGCGAATCAGATCCAGCTTGGCGGAATAGGCGCGTTCATAGGCGTCCAGCAGGTCGAACAGCGGCCGGTTGGCGTTCATGTACTGCTCTTCGAACGCGCTCATCACCTTGGCGTTGGACTCCAGCGCCTGCTCCAGCACCGGGATGCGGCTTTGGGCGGCGGTCAGCGCGTTATAGCTGGTGCGCACCAGTTCCTCGACGCGGGCGCGGGTGTCGAGCGCGCGGAAATTGGCCTCGCGCGCCTTGGCCCCTGCCGCCAGCCCCTGGGCGATTTCGCTGCCGCCGGTGGTGCTCCAGGTGGTGACCAGCATCAGCCGGCGTTCGTTCTGGTACGGAAAGATGTCGTTGCCACCGGCCGAGCTGCCCAAACCGGCGCCGCCGGCATTCCAGGTGCGGGTCTGGGTGACGTCGAAGGTGACCTTGGGCGCGAAGCGGGCATAGGCCTTGTTGCTTTCCGCCTGCTGCACCTCGGTCTGCTTCAGGCTCAGCATGTAATCGGGATTGCCCCGCATGGCCTTGACCAGCGCGTCCTCGATGGTGGCGGGCGGCACTGGCACCAGCGATCCCGGAACCTGGAACTGCAGCGGAGTGACGCCGGTCAGGCGGCGGAATTCGTCCATCGAGGCGTCGAATTCCGAACGGGTCTCGATGATGGCCGATTGGGCGCTGACCGAACGCGACTTGATGCGGTCCAGATCGGCCTGGGCGGCGCCGCCGCCTTCCACGCGGCTGCCCATCATCTCGTTCAGCTTGTCCAACTGGCCCTTGTATTCCTCGGCGAAGCCGATGAACAGGCGGGCCTGGATGATCTTGTAATAGGCGCCGATGGTCTGCAGCGCGATGCGCTCGCGCGTGCCCAATTGTTCAAGCTCGGCGGCGGACTGGCTTTTGTGGCGCAGCAGGATGTCGGAAATCAGCGACAGGTCGACCACCGGCTGGCGGATGGCCAGTTCCTTGTCGCGGCGGTGATGGGTGTTGTCCTCGACCCGGTTGCCGTTGACGGTGAACGACGCCGGCTGCGACCGTTCCGAGCCGGTGCTGCGCGAGAAGGTGACGGTGGGCAGATAGCTCATATAGGCGCCGACCACTTCCCAATCCGCCGCATCACTTTTGGCGCCCGCCGCCTGGATCTCGAAGTTGTTCTTCAGCGCCAGCGCCACGGTTTCGTCCAGGCGCAGCGGCTCGACGATGTCGGGCTGGCGGGTGGTCTGTTCCAGGCGGACGACGCGCTCGCCGCCCAGCATGCGCACCAGCAGGGCGGAACGCTGGGTGCCGCGATCCTGGCCGGTCTGTTCGGCTTTCGGCTGTTCGGCCTTCGGGGGCGCATCGGGCGCCTGAGCCAGGGCGGGCGTCCATGCGGCCAGCGCCGCGGCACAAACCAGACCGACCGACCAACTCTTGTCGAACCTGACACTCTTCACCGGTGGATCCCCCCAAACAAGGTACTCAACTGCCCAGAACGCGTTCGCGCGGCCCGTCGGTTATGATGCGGCCCCCATCCATGACCACGATCCGCGTGCAGACGGACAATAGCGCACGACTATGGGTGCTGACGAGGATTGCGCGTCCTTCGCGCAATTTCGCCAGCGTCTCGGCCAGCGATTTTTCCAGCGGCGCATCCAGGCCGGTGTTGGGCTCGTCCAGCAACAGCACCGGCGGCGCGCCCAGCAGCGCGCGGGCCAAGGCCACCATCTGGCGCTGGCCGCCCGACAGATTGGCGCCGCGCGGCCCCACCGGGGTCGCCAGCGTCAGCGCGCCGCGTTCCATCACCTGCATCAATCCCGCCGCGGTCAGCGCGCGTTCCATGTCGTCGCGGCTGGCGCCCAGGTTGCCGGCGCGCACGTTGTCCTCGACGGTGCCTTCGAACAGGCACGGCTCCTGCGGCTTGTAGCCGATGGTGGCCGACACGTCCTCGGGGGCCAGATGTTCCACCGGCAGGCTGTCGATCAGCACCTGCCCCTCGGCCGGCTGCAGCACGCCGGCGATCATGCGCAACAGCGTGGTCTTGCCGGCGCCCGGATGGCCGGCCAGGCCGACGATTTCGCCGGGGTCGATCTTCAGCGAAATGTCGGACAGGGTGGGCGGCGCCTCGGGGCGCAGGCGGCAGCCCACCCCCATCAGGCGCAGCCGGGGCGGCAGGGTGCCGCGCTGGGGCGGCGGTTCGGCGGACGGCGGCGGCGGCAACAGGGCGTCCATTTCGGCCATGGCCTGACGGAACTCGCGGTAACGGGTCGCCAGCATGACCACCGAGCCCAGCGTCGACATGGCCCGCCCGCTCAGCATGGTGGCGGCCAACAGGCCGCCCGAGGTCAGCGAGCGGTTCTCGACCATCAGGGCGCCGCAGACGATGATTGCCACATAGGCCAGATTGCCCGACGCCACCGACAGCGAGCCGGCCATGGCATGCCAATAGCGCGCCCGCCCCGATGCCGTGCCCGCCCGCGTGCTCGCCCGCCGCCAGCGCCGCGCCAGCTCGTCGCGCAGCCGGCTGCCCACCACCACCTCGCGGGCGGTCAGGGTGTCGGCCAGCAAGGCGAAACGCTGCTCGCCCGCCCGGCGGGACTGGCGTTCGTAATCGTGGGTGGGGATCGAGAACAGGATGTGCAGGCCGATGGTCAGGCCGCCGATCACCATCGGCACCAGCACCAGCGGCCCGGCGATCAAGGCCACCGCCACCAGGAACAGCACCAGGAAGGGCACGTCCAACGCCGACATCAGATAGGCGGTGGACAGGAAATCGCGGCTGGACAGGATCTGCTTGTACTTGTCCAGCACCAGCCCGACCGACGGCAGCTTGGTGACGTTGCCGGCCAGCAGACTGCGGAACAGGGAATGGTCGATGTCGGATTCGGCGGTGACGGCGAACCGCTCCATCATCAGCGCACGCACGGCGCGGACGGCGTAGTCCAGCCCGATGGACAGCACCAGCCCGATGGCCAGCGCCCACAGGGTTTCGGTGACGCCGTTGCCCAGCACCTTGTCGTAGACGAAGCTGGAAAACAGCGGGAACAGCAGCGCCAGCAGGTTGACGATCAGGCCGCCCACCAGGATTTCCGCCAGCCGGCCCTTGTGGCGACGAACGAAAGGCAGGATTTCCCGCAGCACCTCGACACGGGGCACCAGCAGAATGGCGCGGCCCATGTGCGGCAATCCCTCGGCCACCGGGCCGGCGGGCTCGCTCCCGGCAATGCGTTCCAGCCCGTGGGCGGTGGCGACCAGCGGCAGCCAGACGCCGTCTTCCACCTCCAGCAGGGCGCCGGCCATGTCGCCATCGGGCAGGGCGCCGTCATCGACCCGCACATGCCGGGCCACCAGCCCCTGGCCGCGCAGGACCTCCTCCAGGCGGCCAGGGGCCGGGGCCGTTTCGTCGGCGGCCCGGCCCAGGGCCGCCAGCAAGGCATGCAGTGCTTCGGGGAACGCGTTCAACCGTTACACCCAGTGCACGTTGATCTGGACATGCTGACCGCCGGCATTGGTGCCGTAATCATAGAGAATGGTGCTGCCGGCGCCGTTGGTGACGGTATCCGCCGCCGTGTTGGTGGCCACCGTGCTCCACTTGCGATTGAAGCTGTCGCCGCCGTCGAGATACAGCTCGAGCCTGTGGTTGCCTGAGCTGCTGGTGTCCAGGATGCCGTCGATGATGGCCTGCGCGGCCGACTGGCTGGCCTGCGAACTGAACAGGGTGATGCTGTTGGCCGCGCCACCGTTGTCAATGTCGATGGTTTCGATGGAATCCAGACGCGAAATGCTGAGATTCGCCATGTTCCAGTTGTCGGTCACCTTCAGCGTGTCGTTGGCGCCGTCATTGGCATTGGTGTTGCCGAACATGGTGACGGTGGTGGTCTGCGCAGCCGTCATCACGAAGGTGTCGTCGCCATCCTGGCCATACAGGGTGTCGGTGCCGCCGTTGCCGTTGATGCTGTCGTTTCCGGCGCCACCCCAGATGGTGTTGTTGCCGCTGGAACCGGTCAGCGAGTCGTTATTGGCCGACCCGCGCATGTTCTCGAAATTGGCGAGCACGTCGCCGGCGGCGTCGCCGGTGGTGCCGGTGCCGTTCAGGGTGACGGTGACCGCCGTTGCCGAGGACGCGTACGACACCGTGTCGATGTCGGCACCGCCATCCAGAGTGTCGCCGCCGGCACCGCCGGCAATGGTGTCGTTGCCGTTGCGGCCGACGATGACGTTGACGTTGGCGTCACCCGCCAGCACGTCGGCATAACCGGACCCCTCAAGGTTCTCGAAGTTGATCAGGGTATCGACGATGGTGGTGCCGGGGCCCGACTGATAGCGGGAATAGCCGGTGTTGGCCGCCCAGGTGTTGCCGTTGGCGATGTTGTCGGTGCTGCCGTTGCCGTCCACGTCCAGGTTGGACAGATAGGCCTCGATGCCGATGGCGGTATAGCCGTTGCCGGATTGCGAATAGGTCACCCAGTCGGTGCCGCCGCCGCCGTCCAGCACGTCCGAGCCCGAGCCGGCCGAGCCGTTGGCGGCGTCGCCGTTGCCGGCCCAGACGAAGTCGTTGCCAAGGCCGGCGTCGATGGTGTCGTTACCCGCACGCCCGTCGATGGCGTTGTCGCCGCCGCTGCCGTACATCACCTCGGCGCCGCTTCCGCCCAGGAAGTTCTCGATATTGAAGATCTTGGTGATCGGGCCGTTGCTGCTCAGGGTTATCCAACTGGTGGCGGTGTTGGCGGCATAGCCGCCATGGGCCACCGTGTCCAGATTCACCGTCTGGGTATAGGTCAGGCCGTTGAAGTCGATCCAGTCGCCCCGGCTGACGCCGGTGACCGCGCCGCCCGAAACCGTGATCAGCAAGGCGTCGTTGACGCCGCCATCCACGTATTTGTTGCCGGAAGACACATAGAAGACGTCGTTGCCGGTCAGGCCATAAAGGGCGTCGTTGCCGCCCTGGCCCCAGATGCTGTTGTCGTAGCCGTTGCCGATGATGATGTCGGCACTGCCGGAGCCGACCACATATTCCACATTGGCGTCGTCGGGGTCGGTGTCGGAACGATAACTGTCGCCTTCGGCGTAACCGAACCGGCCGGCGGCGGCGCCCACGCTATAGGCGGTGCCGGCAAAGGCGGTTCCGTTCCAGAACTGGTAACCCGACTGCGTGCTGCCGCTCAGGTTGACCATCACGCCCGCGCTCGAGCCGCCGTATTCGATGCGGTCGATGTCGCTGCCGCCGATCACCGAATCGGTGCCGTTGTTCAGGTAGTAGATGTTGTAGCCGTTGCCGCCATCCATGGTCGTGGTGGTGCCCAGCACGTTGGACGAGGTGAAGCGGTCGCCGTTGTTAAAGTTGTTGCTGCTGGCGCCGCCATAGAACGTGTCGTTGCCGCCGTTCGACCAGAACGTGTCGTCGCCGTTGTTGCCATAGACGATGTCGTTGGCGGTGGTGCCGGTATATTGGTCGGCGCCCGAGCCGCACACGAACCGCTCGATGCCGGTGAAATTGGCGATCAGGGTGCCGCTGGCCTTGGCCAGGCCGTTGTTGCGCTCGATGATCAGGTTGGCGGCGTATTCGCCGAAATCCAGCGTGTCGACGTCGTTGTCGCCGCCGATGAAATAATCGACCAGGCTGCCGGAAATGCCCTCGTTCAGGCCGGCGACGAAATAGTCGTTGCCGGCGCTGCCGATGACGGTGTCGGCGCCGGCACCGCCGTCCACCACGTTGTCCTGGTTGTTGAAGGTTTGGCCCGCCGCGCTGGTGTACGACAGCGTGCCGGGGTCGGAGGCGAGATCCGAATTGGTGCCGGCCAGAGCGGTCGCTCCCACCAGACTGCTGGTGCTGGTGATGGCGACATAGATCATGTCGTTGCCGGAATCGCCGTTGATGCTGTCGCAGCCGGCACCGCCATAGATGGTGTCGTCCAGGGCGCCGCCGGAAATGATGTCGTTGCCGTCCAGGCCATACAGAATGTGTTTGGCGTCGTCGTACAGCGACATGTCGATGGTGTCGTTGCCGCTGGTGGCGATGTAATTCTCGATGTCGTCCAGCTTGTCGGTATAGGTCGTGCCGCTGATGGTGTGGGCGGCCGAGCCGGTTCCCAGCGCCGTCCACGAAACGGTGACGCTGGGGATGATGCCGGTGGCGTTGGTCAGCCAGTCCGCCAGGGTTTCCTGGCCGCTCTTGATCTTGGTGGCGAAGTCGTCGACGCCGTTGAACGACAGCCAGTCGCTGCCGCCGTTGCCGTCCAGGGTTCCCGTGTCGGTGCCGCCGGTGCCGGCGTAGATCCAGTCGTCGCCGTTGCCGGCGGCGATGGAATCGATGTCGTTGCCGCCCACCAGCACGTCGTCGCCCGATCCGGCGGTGATGGTGTTGTTGCCGTCGCCGGCCCAGACGATGTTGGCACCGTCGCCGGCGTTGATGATGTCTGCATGGTTGCCGGTGGTGATGCGATCGCCGCCGGTACCCGCGGTGACGGTGTTGGTGCCCGCGCCCGCCGAAACCACGTTGTCGCCGTCGCCCACCACGATGGTGTCGGCGCCGCTGCCGGTGGTCACCGTGTCGTCGCCGTCGCCCTGGCCGTCGTTCTCGAGCCCCAGCCAGATGCTGTTGGTGCCCGAACCGGCGATGGTCACCACGTCCTTGCCGCTGTCGGCGGCGGTGGTGACGGTGTTGTTGCCGCCGGCATCGGTGACGGTGTTGGAACCCGACCCCAGCGTCAACGTGTCGTTGCCGCTGCCGGTGGTGACGTCGTCGTTGCCGTTGCCGGCGGCGACGATGTTGTCGCCCGCGCCGGCAACGATGGTGTTGGTGCCGTGGCCGGCGTTGATGATGTCGTTGTCGTCGCCGGTGGTGATTTCGTCGCTGCCGCTGCCGGTCTGGATGTCGTTGGCCCCTTGGCCGGCGTCGACGACGTTGGCGCCGCTGCCGGCGCGGATCAGGTCGGCCCCGGCGCCGGTGGCGATGTCGTCGGCCCCCGTTCCCGAATAGATCGAGTTGGTGCCTTCTCCGGCGCGAACATAGTTCACGCCGTCGCCGACCGAGATGGTGTCGTCGCCGTTGCCGGTGGTGACGGTGTCGTCGCCGTCGACGACGGAATCGTTTTCCAGGCCCAGCCACACGACGTTGGCGGACGCGCCGCCGATGCTGACCACGTCCTTGCCGCTGTCGGCGGCGGTGCTGATGGTGTTGGCGCCGCCGGTGTCGGTGACGGTGTTGGCGCCCGCACCCAGGGTGATGGTGTCGGCGCCGGCGCCGGTGTTCACGGTGTCGTCGCCAGCCCCGGCGGTGACGACGTTGGCGCCGCTGCCGGCCCGGATGATGTTGTTGCCGTCGCCGGCGGCGATGCTGTCGTCGCCCGACCCGGTGGTGGTGGTGATGATGTCGTCGCCCGACCCGGCGGTGATGGTCTTGCCGCCGGCAATGCCGCCATTGCCGAAGGTCACCCGGTTGTTGCCGTCGCCCAAGGTGATGACGTCGTGGCCGTTGGTGACCGAAACGGTGTCGTCGCCGTCGTCGTCGGCGCCGTTGGCCGTGCCCAGCCAGATGACGTTGTCGCCGTCGCCGCTGATGGTGACCAGATCGTTGCCGCCGCTGGCGGCGGTGCTGACGGTGTTGTTGCCGCCTGCGTCGGTGACGGTGTTGGCGCCCCCGCCCAGTGTCAGGGTGTCGTTGTTGGCCCCCGTGGTGACGGTGTCGTTGCCCGATCCGGCGGTGACGACGTTGGCGCCGGCACCGGCGTCGATGACGTTGGCGCCGCCGCCGGCCTGGATGACGTCGTCGTCGCCGTCCGTGGTGATGGTGTCGGCGCCGGTGCCCGATACGATGGTGTTGGCCCCGGCCCCGGCGGTGACCAGATTGACGCCGTCGCCGACCGAAATGGTGTCGGCGCCGTCACCGGTGGTGACGGTGTCGTCGCCATCGGCCACGGCGTCGTTTTCCAACCCCAGCCACACGGTATTGGCCGACGCCCCGCCGATGCTGACCACGTCCTTGCCGCTGTTGGCGG
>DATGXU010000285.1:0-2897 GCA_035298685.1 Magnetospirillum sp.
CGCCCGCCTGATGGCGGCCGAGAACGTGGCTGCCCTGTTGGTGGCCGAGGAGGCCAAGCTGCTGGGCATCTTCACCGAACGCGACGTCAGCGCCCGCGTGGTGGCCGCCTGTTCGTCGGGCAGCCGCCAGTCGAACTCGCGGTTGAGATCGCGGATGGTCACCGTGCCGTCGACCACGAACGAACCATTGGTCTGGGGCCGCACGCCGGCCACCGCCACGTCGTGTTCGTCGGCGATGTCGCCGACGATCTCTTCCAGGATGTCTTCCAGGGTGACCACACCCAGCAGGGCACCGTATTCGTCCACCACCAGGGCGAAGTGCTCGCGCCGCTTGCGAAAGGCGGTCAGCTGTTCCAGCAGGGTGGTGGAATCGGGGATGAACCACGGCGCCGCCGCCAGTTCCACCACGTCCAGCTTGTCCACCTCGCCGCCCAGGGCGCGCACGGCGCGCAGGACGTCCTTGGCATGGACCACGCCGACGATGTTGTCGGAATTGTCGCGCCACAGCGGAATGCGGGTGAACGGGCTTTTCAGGATCTGATCGACGATTTCCGACGGCGGCAGCGCCGCGTCGATGGTGGTGGCGGCGCGGCGGTGGGTCATGACGTCGCTGACCACCACGTCGTCCAGATCCAGGATCGAGCGCAGCATCTTGCGCTCTTCCTCGACCTCTTCCTCGGCGGCATGAACCTCGATGGCGCCGCGCAGTTCGGCCATGGCGGCCTCGATGTCGGTGCCATGCACGGCGCGGGCGCCGAACAGCCGCAAGATGACGTCGACGAACAGGTGAATGGCATGGATGGTGGGGCCGAACACGGCGACGAACAGCCGCATGCCCGGCGCGATCACCAGCGCCGCGGTGTTGGCGTGCTGGATGGCGAAGGTCTTGGGCAGGATTTCGCAGAACACCAGCACCACCACCGTCATCACGCCGGTGGCATAGACCACGCCGGCGTCGCCAAACAGCGAGATGGCCACGCTGGTGGCCATGGCCGAGGCGAAGATGTGCACCAGGGTGTTGCCCAGCAGGATCGAGCCGAGCAGGCGTTCCTTTTTCTCATGCAGCCGGTTGACCAGGGCGGCGCGGCGGTCGCCTTCCTTTTCCAGGTGATGCATCAACGGCTTGGACGCCACCGTCAACGCCGTCTCGGAGCCGGCGAAAAACCCCAGCAACAGCAGCAGGACGACGATGCTGGTGATTTCGACGATCATGGCTCCCCCCTGGAACGGCCCGCCGGTCAGACCTTGGCGAAATCGGCCAGCATCTCGCGCACGGCTTCGGCCGGCACGTCGGGCGTCAGGAAGCTCTGGCCCAGGCCGCGCGCCAGAACGAAGGTGATCTTGCCGTCCTTGACCTTCTTGTCGCCGGCCATGTGGTGCATCAGGCGGTCCACGTCCCAGGCGCGGTTGCGCGACAGCCCGGTGGGCAGGCCGACCTTGGCCAGATGGCGTTCCAGCCGCTGGGCGTCCTCGACCGGCGCCAGCCCCAGGCGGGCGGACAGGCGCAACGCCATGACCATGCCGATGGCCACCGCCTCGCCGTGCAGCAATTCGTTGGAAAAGCCGGTTTCGGCCTCCAGCGCGTGGGCGAAGGTGTGGCCCAGGTTCAGCAGGGCGCGCACGCCGCCCTCGCGCTCGTCCTGGGCCACGATGCGGGCCTTGGCGCGGCAGCTGACCGCCACCGCGTGGCGGCGTGCCTTTTCCTCGCCGACAATGACCTGAAAGCCGTTGGCTTCCAGCCAGGTGAAGAAGTCGGGCTCGTCGATGCAGCCGTACTTGACCACCTCGGCATAGCCGGCCAGCACCTGGCGGCGGGGCAGGCTGGCCAGGCTGGAGGTGTCGGCCAGCACCAGCCGGGGCTGGTGGAAAGCGCCGACCAGATTCTTGCCGTGGCGGGTGTTGATGCCGGTCTTGCCGCCCACCGAGCTGTCCACCTGGGCCAGCAGGGTGGTGGGAACCTGCACGAAATCCAGGCCGCGCTGCAGGATCGAGGCGGCGAAGCCGGTCAGATCGCCGACCACGCCGCCGCCCAGCGCCACCACCATGGTCGAGCGTTCGCAGCGCGCTTCCAGCATGGCGTCGACCAGGGCCTCCAGATGGGGGAAATCCTTGGTGGATTCGCCGTGCGGCAGCACGGTGTTCAGATGCTTGATGCCGGCCTTGTCCAGCGAGGCCAGCAAGCGATCGAGGTACAGCGGCGCCACCGAGTCGTCGGTGACCACGAAGGCCCGCTTGCCGCGCATCACCGGAATCATCAGTTCGCCGGCGCGGTCGATCAGGCCGGGGCCGATATGGATGTCGTAGCTGCGTTCCGCCAGGGCGACGGTCAGCGTCTCGGTGGTCATGGCGTTTGCTCCACAAAGCGGGCCAGTTCGTCCAGCACCTTGGCGACCGTGACTTCCGGCGGTTCGTCGGTGGTGTCGACGGTGATGTCGGCCTGGGCGTAAAGGGGATAGCGGGCGTCCATCAGCCTGGACAAAATCTCGCGCGGGTCGCCGGTCTTCAGCAGCGGGCGGTGGTCGCGTCCGGCGGTGCGCTTGACCAGCAGGTCGAGGTCGGCGCGGATCCACACCGACACCGCGCCGGCCTGGATGCGGGCGCGGGTCTCGGGGTCGCAAAAGGCGCCGCCGCCGGTGGCGAGCACGCAAAGCGGCCCTTCCATCAGCCGGGCGATGACCTTGCGCTCGCCCTCGCGGAAGGCGGGTTCGCCGAATTTGGCGAAGAAATCGGAAATGGTCGAGCCCGAGGCGGCCTCGAATTCCACATCGGAATCCACGAAGGGCACGCCCAGGCGGGCCGCCAGCCGGCGGCCGACGCACGACTTGCCGGCACCCATCAGTCCCACCAGGACGATAGGCCGGCGCAGCCCGCGCGTGATACCGTCGACCGTGTCATGT
>DATGXU010000286.1:0-8988 GCA_035298685.1 Magnetospirillum sp.
ACATCGACAATTCGGCCGACTGCCTGACCAAGTTCAAATCCAACCGCTATTTCGGCTGGCTGCTGCTGGCGGCCATCATTGCCGGCCGGCTGGCCTGATCCCTCCTCTTTCTTTCCCGGAGTTTCCCCCATGATGGACGTCGAACACCTGAAGGTCCTCATGGGCCAGGACCCGCGCCAGTTCATTCGCGAGACCACCCGCGTCGGCCAACCGCCGGCCTGCCCGGAAATCGACCTGTGGCTGGCCACCGAGGTGACGCCGCTGTGGGAAGCCACCGAGGCGGCGCTGGAGCGGATCAACGTGCCGCCGCCCTATTGGGCGTTCTGCTGGGCCGGCGGTCAGGCGCTGACCCGCTATGTGCTGGACAATCCCGAGCTGGTGCGCGGCAAGCGGGTGCTGGATTTCGCCGCCGGATCGGGGGCCACCGCCGTGGCCGCCGCCCGCAACGGCGCCGTCGAGGTGCTGGCCGCCGACATCGACCCGCTGGCCTGCACCGCCATCGCCATGAACGGCGACCTGAACGGCGTGCAGGTGGCGGTCACCGCCGACGACGTGGTGGGCCAGCCCTGCCGGTGGGATGTGGTGGTGGCCGGCGACGTCTGTTACGAACGCCCCATGACCGACCACATCTTTCCCTGGCTGCGCCGGCTGGCCGCCGCCGGGGCGACCGTGCTGATGGCCGATCCCGGCCGCGCCTATCTGCCCAAGACCGGCCTGCTGGAAGTGGCCCGCACCAAGGTCGCCACCAGCCTGGAGCTTGAGGACCGCACCGAGCGCGAAGTGGTGGTGTACCGCATCGTCGGCTGATCAGCCGACAGCCTGCGCACCGGCGAGGACGTCATGGCGACCGGCCCGTGTTAACATGGTGGCGGTTATTGCGGAGGCGGCGATGGCGCGGCTTGTGATCCGACAGATCCCGGTGCTGAGCGACAATTACGTCTACCTGCTGCACGAGCCGGAAAGCGGCGCCACGGCGGCGGTGGACCCGGCGGTGCCCCAGCCGGTGCTGGCGGCGCTGGCCGAATCTGGGTGGCGCCTGAGCCACATCCTCAACACCCACCATCACCACGACCATGTCGGCGGCAATCTGGAACTGAAGCGGCTGACCGGCGCCCAGGTGGTGGGCGCGCGCCGCGATGCGACGCGCATCCCCGGCATCGAGGTCGAGGTGGGCGACGGCGACACCTTTCTGTTGGGCCATGCCGCCGCCATGGTGCTGGACACGCCGGGCCACACCGTGGGGCACATCGCCTTTTGGTTTCCCGATTCGCACGCCCTGTTCTGCGGCGACACCTTGTTTTCGCTGGGCTGCGGCCGGCTGTTCGAAGGCAGCGCCGAGCAGATGTGGGACTCGCTGGCCAAGCTGCGCGACCTGCCGCCGGAAACGCTGGTCCATTGCGCCCACGAATACACCGCCGCCAACGGCCGCTTCGCCCGGCTGGTGGAACGGGACAACGCCGCGCTGACCGCCCGCCTGGATCAGGTCGCCCGGCTGCGCGCCGCCAACCAGCCCACGGTGCCGCAGTCCTTGTCCGAGGAACGGGCGACCAACCCCTTCCTGCGCGCCGACCACCCGGCGGTGGCCCAAGCCGTCGGCCTGCCGCCGGGAACCCCGCCTGCGCGGGTGTTCGCCGAGCTGCGGCGGCGCAAGGACGTGTTCTGACCGATCAGGCGAATTCGGGGAACAGCTCGCGCAGGCCCTGGGGGCTGGCGGCGCAGACGCCCCGTTCGGTGATCAGGCCGGTGACCAGCCGGGCCGGGGTGACGTCGAAGCCCCAATTGCCGGCCGGGCTGCCGTCGGGCACCACCTGAACGGTGACGATGGCGCCGTCGGCGGTCTTGCCGGTCATGTGGGTCTGCTCGCTGGCGTCGCGTTCCTCGATGGGGATTTCGCGCACGCCGTCGGCCACCGTCCAGTCGATGGTCGGGCTGGGCAGCGCCACGTAGAACGGCACGCCGTTATCCGCCGCCGCCAGCGCCTTCAGATAGGTGCCGATCTTGTTGCAGACGTCGCCGTTGCGGGTGACGCGGTCGGTGCCGACGATGCAGCAATCCACCATGCCGTGCTGCATCAGATGGCCGCCGGTATTGTCGGCGATCACCGTGTGGGGCACGCCGTGCCAGTTCAGCTCACGCGCCGTCAGGCTGGCGCCTTGGTTGCGCGGGCGCGTCTCGTCCACCCAGACGTGGATGGGAATGCCGGCGTCGAAGGCCTTGTAGATGGGCGCGATGGCGGTGCCCCAATCCACCGTCGCCAGCCAGCCGGCGTTGCAATGGGTCAGCACGTTCAGCCGCTCGGCACCCTCGGCGCGGCGGCGCGCCCAGATGTCGGCCAGCAGGGCCATGCCGTTGTCGCCGATGGCCGAATTGATCTGCACATCCTCGTCGGCGATCTCGGCGGCGCGGGCATAGGCGGCGGCGGCGCGCTGATCCTCGGGCACCGCGCCCAGCGCCTTGATCATCTCGTCCAGCGCCCATTTCAGGTTGATGGCGGTGGGACGGGTGGCATGCAGGATGTTGTAGGCCACGGTCAGCGCCATGTCCGAGGCGTTGGCCCGCGCGGTCAGCGCCATGCCATAGGCGGCGGTGGCGCCGATCAGCGGGGCGCCGCGCACCTGCATGGCCTTGATGGCGTGGGCGGCGTCGGCCAGGCTTTCCAGGCGGGCGGTCACCAGTTCATGCGGCAGGCGGGTTTGGTCGATGATTTCCACCGCCCAGCCGTCTTCAGCCAACCAAAGAGTGCGGGTGGGCCTGCCGTTGATCTTCATGATTGTCCTCGTCGAGGGTGTGAGAGCGGCACATTAGATCATCGAGCCTCAAATGTGACGCACGATGATCTAAATTCATGCTTTTCCCTCGCCGGGCGCGGGCATCCGCCCGCTTGGCCGCGCCCGCAAGGGCGCAGGAGCGCCGCGCCTCATATTTGAGGCTCGGCACATTAAGCAAAGGGATAGGGTGGTTCAACGCCTTACGAACGGTGCGTATCACCATCGTCTTATACGCCTGCACCCATGCTAAATGCCGGCCCCTGGGTTTATCATCCCTTCACCAAGGCGCCCCCATGCAGAGGGCGCCATGATTTTTGAGGGTGATGATGCGGGAGATGTCAGGCGAGGAATGTCTGTGGAAATTCGACCCGCAGGCGGATTCCAAGCTCGACAGCCTGCAGGGCATCCTCAGATGCGCGTCACTGCAGGGCTGTGACCAATGCGTGCCCTGCAGCGAGCGGGCCCTTGACCTGTTCCTGAGGCAGGCGCGCATCCGCGCCGGCCATGCCTGACATCCCCTAACGCTTCAGCACCCGCCCGGCCACCGCGTCCAGCTTGCCCACCAGGGCGGGATCGCGCTTGTCGGGATGGGTGATGATGGCGTGTTCCAGCGCGGTGTGGCAGCCCCTGGCACACGCGCCCCGGCGGCCGGCCACATGGGGGACGATGGCCTTGACCAGCGCGCGGGCGCGGTCGGCATTCTCGATCAGCACCTTGACCACCTGCTCCACCGTCACCGCGTCGTGATCGGGGTGCCAGCAGTCGAAATCGGTGACCATGGCCACGGTGGCGTAGCACATCTCGGCCTCGCGGGCCAATTTGGCCTCGGGCATGTTGGTCATGCCGATGACGTCGCAACCCCACTGGCGGTACAGGTTGCTTTCCGCCTGGGTCGAGAATTGCGGCCCTTCCATCACCAGATAGGTGCCGCCGCGCACCGCCTTGATGCCGGCGTCGGCGGCGGCGCGCTCGATCAGGTCGCCCAGGCGCCCACACACCGGATGGGCCATGGAAACATGGGCCACCAGACCGGTTTCGAAGAAGCTTTTGACGCGGGCGAAGGTGCGGTCGACGAACTGGTCGACGATGACGAAGGTGCCGGGCGGCAAATCCTCTTTCAGCGATCCCACCGCCGACACCGACACGATCTCGGTCACGCCGGCCCGCTTCATGGCGTCGATGTTGGCGCGGAAGTTCAGCTCGGACGGCGGCACCCGGTGGCCGCGGCCGTGACGCGGCAGGAACACCAGCTTTTGCCCGTCCAGTTCGCCGAACAGCAATTCGTCCGACGCTTCGCCGAACGGCGAGGCGACGCGCCGCCACTCCTTGTTGGTCAGCCCGTCGATGTCGTAGACGCCGGAACCGCCGATGATGCCGAGCACGGGAGTGGTCATGACTGTCGCCCCAAACGAGAACCCAGATATGGCGGTCTTAAAACAAAAAGGCCGCTGTCGCAACGACAGCGGCCAGTTTGAACTTTCATTCCCCCGAGCGCGGGCGACCCGGGAGGACGCCAGATCAGTGGATGTTCTTCCAGATCTGACGCTTCAGCGCGTACAGCATGGCGGTGAAGACGGCCAGGAAGCCCATCACCCACAGACCAAGCGACTTGCGCGCATCCAGCTCGGGCTCGGCGGCCCAGTTCAGGAACACGGAAATGTCCTCGGCCATGCGCTCGGGCGAAGCCTTGGTGCCGTCGGCATAGGTCACCATGTCTTCCATCAGCTGCGGCGGCATGCTGATGTTACCGCCGGGGAAGTACTTGTTGTAGTACTTGCCCTCGGGCACCACGTGGTGCTCGGGCGGATTGTCCGAGAAACCCAGCATCAGGCTGTAGATGTAGTTCGGGCCACCCACACGGGCCTTCGCCATCAGCGACAGATCCGGCGGAGCCGCACCACCGTTGGCGGAGGCGGCAGCCTTCTCGTTCGGGAACGGCGAGATGTACTTGTCCGACGCACGGCCGGCGCGCTTGCTGATGATGCCTTCATCATTGGGCGCGTCGTCGATGTCGCGCTCGGCGGCCACGGCCTTGATCTCGTCGGCGGTCAGGCCGACCGACGCCAGGTTGCGGTAGGCCACCAGGCGCAGGCCGTGGCAGTTCGAGCAAACCTGGTGGAAGACCTCGAAGCCGCGCTTCAGCTGAGCCGGCTCGTAGCGGCCGAAAAAGCCGTTGAACGAGAAGTTCGGCTTCATCAGCGGCTCACCGCCGCTGCTGGCCAGGGCGGCGCCAGACGCGCCGACCAGACCGGTGGCAACCAGAGCCGAGAGGATGAGCTTACGCATTATGCCTTCTCCTTCAGCACGGGGGCCGAGATGCTGGCCGGCAGAGCCTTGGGCTTCTCGATCTTGCCCAAGAGCGGCATGATGATGAGGAAGTGAGCGAAATAATAAGCCGTGGCGATCTGACCGATGGTGATCAGCACGCCTTCGGCCGGCTTGCCGCCCACGTAACCCAGCACCAGGCAATCCACCAGGAACAGCCAGAAGAACTGGCGGTACAGCGGGCGGAACTTGGCCGAGCGGACCTTCGAGGTATCCAGCCAAGGCAGGAAGAACAGGATGATGATGGCCGAGAACATGGCCACGACACCCTGCAGCTTCGCCGAGATGAACCAGATGTCCTGGGTGAAGGCGCGCAGGATCGCGTAGAACGGCAGGAAGTACCATTCGGGCACGATGTGCGGCGGGGTCACCATGGGATTGGCGGGGATGTAGTTGTCCGGCTCGCCGAAGAAGTTCGGAGCCCAGAACACGAAGGCCATGTAGAACATCAGGAACAGGCCGATGCCGAACAGGTCCTTGATCGTGTAGTAGGGGTGGAACGGGATGCTGTCGGCCGGGGTCTTCATGTCGATGCCCAGCGGATTGTTCGACTTGACCGAGTGCAGCGCCCACACGTGGACGACCACCAGGCCCAGGATGACGAACGGCAGCAGGTAGTGCAGCGAGAAGAAGCGGTTGAGCGTCGGGTTGTCCACCGAGAAGCCGCCCCACAGCAGGGTGCGGATCGGGTCGCCGACGATCGGGAAGGCCGAGAACAGGTTGGTGATCACGGTGGCGCCCCAGAAGGACATCTGTCCCCACGGCAGCACGTAGCCCATGAACGCGGTGCCCATCATCGCCAGGAAGATGATGATGCCCACCCACCAAAGCACCTCGCGCGGGGCCTTGTACGATCCGTAATACAGGTTACGGAAGATGTGGATGTACACCAGGATGAAGAACATCGAGGCGCCGTTCATGTGCAGGTAGCGCAGCAGCCACCCGTAATTCACGTCGCGCATGATGCGCTCGACCGAGTCGAAGGCCAGCGAGGTGTGCGACGAATAGTTCATGACCAGGAAAATGCCGGTCAACAGCATGATCACCAGCACGAAACCGGCCAGCGAGCCGAAGTTCCACCAGTAATTCAGGTTCCTGGGAGTCGGATACTCGACGCCGGAATGATGCAACATCGAGAAGATGGGAAGCCGCTGGTCCAGCCAGCTCACCACCTTGTTATTGGTCTGAAAGCCGCTCATGGCCGATCCTTACCCGATACGGATGGTGGTGTCGGAGGTGAACGCATACTTCGGCACGGGCAGGTTCAGGGGCGCGGGGCCCTTGCGGATGCGGCCGGAAGTATCGTAATGCGAACCGTGGCACGGGCAGAACCAGCCACCGAAGTCACCCTTCGGATCGGCGGGCTTCTGCCCCAGCGGCACGCAACCCAGGTGGGTGCAAACACCGACGAGAATCAGCCATTCCGGCTTGGTCGCGCGGTCGGCGTCCTTGGCCGGGTCGCGCAGATCGGCACTGTCGTCCTTGGCGGCCTGGGCAATCTCTTCTCCGGTGCGGTGACGCACGAAGACAGGCTTGCCCTGCCAGATGACCGTGACGGCCTGACCGGGTTGAATGGCGGCAAGATCCACGTCGGTGGTGGACATCGCCAAGGTATCGGCGGCGGGGTTCATGCTATGCACGAACGGCCACAAAGCAGCGGCGGTCCCGGCCGCGCCGACGGCGGTGGTGGCGTACAGCAGGAAATCCCGCCGAGTCTGCCCGTCCGTCGACGAGGGCTGGGCATGCGTTGCCGGATCAGCCATGACATTACCTCTTGTTGGCCCGCGGAAGCGGCCTTATTAACCACATCGGCCCGCCTGGATCAACAGGCGAGTCAAGCGCACATCAGGATCAACTAATTCTGCCGTTTGGTTTTTCGCCACCGGCCGCCCGACACAGACGCGCTCTTGAGCCGGAGCAAGGATGAACCGCCCCCGACTGGCGCTGTACCAGCCCGATATTCCCCAGAACGCCGGCGCCATGCTGAGGCTGGCCGCCTGCCTGTCGTTCGGGATCGACGTGATCGAGCCCTGCGGGTTCCTGTGGGACGAAAAGCGCATGCGCCGCGCCGGAATGGACTATGTCGATCTGGTCGGCGTCACCCGCCATGTGTCGTGGACCGCCTTTCGGCAATGGACCGAAGACCAGGGCCGGCGCGTCGTGCTGCTGTCCACCAAGGCGTCGGTGCGACTGGACCACTTCACCTTTTCCCCCGACGATATCATCATGGTGGGACGCGAAAGCGCCGGCGTGCCCGACGCGGTGGCCGATGCGGTCGGCGCCCGGGTGCGCATCCCGCTCAACCCGGCGGCGCGGTCGCTGAACGTGGCGCTGGCGGCCTCGATCGCCATGGCCGAGGCGCTGCGCCAACTGAACGCCTTTCCCGGCGAGGAAACCCCATGACCGAAACGCCGCTGGACCGCATCTACGCCGCCGAACGGGCCCAGGCCTATGATCGGCGCATCCGCGCCGCCATTCCCGGCTACGAGGCCCTGCACCACCTGGCCTGCGGCGTGGTCGCCGAAGCCACCGGCGGCCATGGCCGCGTGCTGGTGGCGGGCGCCGGCACGGGGGCCGAATGCGTGGCCCTGGGCCAGGCCTGCCCCGGATTGCGCGTGGTGGGCATCGACCCCGCCGGCGACATGCTGTCGCTGGCCGAACACAAGGTGGCCGAGCACGCCCTGACCGAGCGGGTGCGGCTGTATCCCGGCAAGGTGTCGGACCTGCCCACCTTCGAACCCTTCGACGCCGCCACCTTGCTGCTGGTGCTGCATTTCCTGCCCGACGACGGCGGCAAGCTGGCGCTGCTGACCGATCTCGCGAAGCACCTCAAGCCCGGCGCGCCGCTGGTGCTGGGCGACCTGTTCGGCCCGGACTGGTCCAATCCGTGGCAGGCGGAACTGCGCACCTATTGGCGCCACCTGCAGCAGGCCGCCGGAATCGCGCCGGCCGATGTCGACAAGGGCTTTTCCCACGTGGACCGCGACATCCACCCGGTCACCGAGGACCGCCTGGAAGAACTGCTGAAGCAGGCCGGGTTCGGCCCACCGCGCCAGTTCTTCCGCGCGCTGTGCTTCGGCGGCTGGCTGGCGCGGCGGGTTTAACACGGCCATGACGAAATGGGTGCGTTGGACAGCTCAGATTTTCAGGCGCGCGACCATCTGGTCATAGCCCTCGACCTTGGCCAGCGGGCCGATGGCGGCCACGGTGGGGGTGGAGGAGAACAGGCGCTTGGCCACCCGGATGATCTCGGCGTTGTCGATGGCCTCGACCTTGTCCACCACCTCGGCGGTGGGGATCGGGCGGCCGTAGACCAGGATCTGCCGGGCCAGCTGCTCGCAGCGCGAGCTGGTGCTTTCCAGGCTCATCAGGATCGACGCCTTGAGCTGGGCGCGGGCGCGCTGCAGCTCGGCTTCCGAGACGCCGCCCACCACCTTGACCACCTCGTCGCACATGACCGGCACCAGCTCGGTCACTTCGTCCTCGCCGGTTCCGGCGTAGATGCCGAACAGGCCGCCATCGGCATAGGACGAGGTGAAGGAATAGATGGAATAAACCAAGCCGCGCTTTTCGCGCACTTCCTGGAACAGGCGCGAGCTCATGCCGCCGCCCAGCAGGGTCGACAGCACCGAGGCGGCGTAATAGTCGGGATCGTCGTAGGAAACGCCGTCGAAGCCGACCACCAGGTTGACCTGCTCGATGTCACGCTCTTCGCGGAAGTCGCCGCCCACATAGGCGGCGGATTGCGGCTTGACGTCGGGGGTGTCGTTGGCTTGGCCGATTTCCTGCACCACCACGTCCTGCTCGCGCGCCAGTTCCTCGGCATCCATGGTGGAATGCTGCAGGATGTCGGCGACGATATCCAGGGCGAGGCCGGTGTCTTCCTTCAACACCT
>DATGXU010000287.1:0-17977 GCA_035298685.1 Magnetospirillum sp.
GTGGGGGCGTGGTCGTTCGAAGGCGAGGGCGGCGCGGGCGAAGGCGAGGGCGGCGCGGGCGAAGGCCAACCCGCGCAGAAATTCACCGGCACCGAAACCGTGCGCGGCATGGGCGGCCTGTGGGTGGTGGCGGAAGGCGAAGGCGCCATGCCCGACGGCGGCACCATGACCAGCCTGATGACCCTGGGCTACGACCCGCAGCAAGGGGCCTATGTGGGCACGTTCGTGGCCTCGATGATGACCCATCTGTGGGTCTATCGCGGCGCCGTCGATGACGATGGCCGCCGCCTGGTCCTGTGCACCGAAGGCCCCGACATGGAAAACGGCGGCAAGGGAATGACGGCGTTCGAGGATTCCATCGCCATCGAGGACCCCGACCATCGCACCCTGACCTCGCGCATGCGCGGTGCCGACGGCCAGTGGCGGCAGGTGTTCAAGGCCCGCTACACCCGCCTTCCGGGGTGATCAGCACGCTGTCAGGGCACCCGCCGCCAAACGCTCGGGGCTGGCCTTGGCTTCCTTCTTCAGGATGGCGATCAACTGGCTGACCTCGTCCACGGTGTGGACGGGGCGGCCGGCGGGCAGTTGGACCACGACGGCGGACACCGACATCAGCGGGAAGCGCACCTCGTTGCCCTGGCGGTCCAGGCCGACCATGTGCCCCCTGCTGCGGGTGTCGTCGTCGTAAAAGCTTTCCACGTCACGGCGGAACGTCGCCACCAGCTCCGAGACGATGCGCAGCACGTCGCCATAATCCATGCCGCGAAAACCGCCGAAGAAATCGTCGCCGCCCACATGGGCCGGAAAGCAACTATCGCGCGGCAACGCCTTGGACAGCAGTTCGGCGAACAGCAGGATGGCGCGGTCGCCCAGGCGGAAGCCGTATCTGTCGTTGAACGGCTTGAAGTTGTCGAAGTCGAAATAGGCCAGCACCGCCTCGGTCTCGGTGGCGGCCAGCACTTCGGACACGTATTCGTGGATCAAATTGTTGCCGGGCAGCTTGGTCAGCGGATTCTGATCGCGGGCGGCGGCCAGGTTCTTTTCGTTGATCACCCTCAGCAGCGAGTGGGCCGACAGGAAACCCACGTATTTCATGTTGTCGACGATGATGATGCCTTCCGACTGCCCCACCGCCGAATAAGCCTGCAGGATGTGTTCGGCCTTGGTGTTGATGTCGGCCATGGGACAGCGGGTGACGAAGTCCTTGAGCTTGCTGCCGATGGTCTTGTTGCTGATCAGCGCCTTGCCGTAGAGCGAATAGATGTAGTCCTTCAGTTCCTTCTCGCGCACGATGCCCACCGGCTCGCCGGCTTCGTCCACCACCGGGAAGAAGGTCAGCGACTTGTCGGTGCGGAAGCGTTCGAACACCTGCTCCATGCGGCAGTCCAGGCCGATGGGCTCGAGCTTGTCGATCTGGTCGGCGATCAGCTTATGGTCGCTGAAGGTCAGCCGGCGCTCGCTTTTCGCCATGCGGGCGACGGTCTGATATTGGGGCCTCATCTCGGCCGCGTCGACCGAGGGCCGTTGCACCAGATAGCCCTGCACCAGGTCGCAGCCGATATCCTTGCAGACGTAATACTCGCGCTCGGTCTCGACGCCCTCGGCCACCACCACCACGCCCAGCAGGTGGGCGATGTTGACGATCTGCGACAGGAACAGCTTCTTCTTCGAATCGTTGGCGATGTCGGAAACGAAGAAGCGGTCGATCTTCAAGAAATCCGGCTCGGCGAAATACAGCAATTGCAGGCCGGAAAAACCGGTGCCGAAATCGTCGATGGCCAGCCGGAAACCCGATTGCTTGTCATGGGCCAGCATCCGCGCCGCCGCCCCCGGCTCGGCGAAGGCGTGACGTTCGGACACCTCGAACACCACCTGGCTTTCGTGAACCCCGAACCGGTCCAGCAGCGCGCGCGTGGCCGCCGTCATCCTGCCCGTCGGGTCCAGCGCCCGGTTGTCCAGGTTGAGGAACAGCTTGGACTGGCGCCAATGGTCCATTTGCACGAACTTGGCCAGCGCCTTGCCGCGCAGGGCCAGCTCGACCTCGGCCAGAATGCCGCCGGCGTGGCAGGCGTCGAAGAAATCCTGGATCGAGGGGAAGCCGGCAGCCTCGGCGTTGCGCAGCAGCGCCTCGTAGCCATAGCAGGTGCCGGTGTGGATGTTGACGATGGGCTGGAAGGCCAAATCCAGGGTGTCGAGGATCTCGCCCCACGGCTGGGCCGGCACCGTCGGCGGAAACATGTGCGGGCTCGGCACCCGGACGGCCTCTCCAAGGGCATGAACCGGGGTGAACATCGGCTGGCACTCCATGGCGATCCCGGCAGGATGGGGACACCCTATTCCTGTGATTTCGCCGCCGCCGAGTCAACGAACATGCTGCAGTGCAATAAATATTTCATCCATAGGGCGAAAGTCCGGGAAAGCGTGCCAGGGCAACGGCTTGGCTTGACTCCGGCGCCCCCCTTGGGCAGGCTGCGACCATTCTGGATCATCACGAGTTTCGAGACAGCCATGACCAAGTCGGAGCTGATCGCCCGCCTGGCGGAGAGGAATCCCCATCTCTACCAGCGCGATGTCGAGCGCATCGTCACCACCATCTTCGACGAAATCGCCGCCGCCCTGGCCCAGGGCGACCGGGTCGAGCTGCGCGGATTCGGCGCCTTCTCGGTCAAGAAGCGCGACGCCCGCCAGGGCCGCAACCCCCGCACCGGCGAGCAGGTTTCGGTGCAGGGCAAGGTGATCCCGTTCTTCAAAACCGGCAAGCAACTGCGCGATCTGCTCAACACCGACGGCAACGAGTAACCGCCGTGCGGCTGATCGGCTGGCTGCTCGCCCTTCCCCTGTCGCTGCTGGCGGTGGTATTCGCCGTCGCCAACCGCCACGATCTGCGCCTGGACCTGTGGCCGTTGCCGTGGAGCCTGGACCTGCCGGTGTATCTGGCGGTGCTGGGGCCGCTGGTGCTGGGCATGGTGTTGGGCGGGCTCGCCACCTGGCTGGCCGGCCACCGCACCCGCACCGCCGCCCGCCATCACCGCCGCCGCGCCGAATCGCTGGAACGCCAGCTGACCGCCGCCGGAGGTGCCGCTTCCGCCTCGGCCCCCGCTTTGCCACCGCCGGCCGCTGGCCAGGGCTGAGGCCCGCCATCCGCCGTCGCGGTCGCGCCCGGCCTCGGGTTGCGCTATAAAGCCCTCCGGAACGTTCCAGGAGCCGCCATGACTTCGCCCGTTTACGTCGCCCTTGATACCACCGACGTCGCCCAGGCCGCCGCCCTGGCCACCAGCCTCAAGGGTCTGGTAGCCGGTGTGAAGCTGGGGCTGGAATTCTTCACCTATTGCGGCCCGCGCGGTGTCGAGGCGATTTCCGACCTGGGCATGCCGCTGTTCCTGGACCTCAAGCTGCACGACATCCCCAACACGGTGGCCGGCGCCATGCGCGGCATCGCCAAGCTGGCGCCGCGGCTGACCACCATCCACGCCTCGGGCGGCAGCGCCATGATGAAGGCGGCGGCGGAAGCGGCGCGCGAGGGCGCGGCCAAGGCCAACCGCCCGACCACCAAGGTGCTGGCGGTGACCATCCTGACCTCGCTGGACCAGCAGGCCATGACCGAAGTGGGCTTCGGCGGCACCGTGCTGGATCAGGTCAAGCGCCTGGCCGAGACGGCGCAGAATGCCGGCGTCGACGGGCTGGTGTGCTCGCCGCACGAGGTGGCGCACGTGCGCGCCGTGGTCGGCCCCGACATGACCCTGGTGGTGCCCGGCATCCGCCCGGCCTGGGCCGAAGCGGGCGACCAGAAGCGGTTCATGACCCCCAAGGAGGCCTTGGGCGCCGGCGCCGACCTGCTGGTGATCGGCCGTCCCATCACCGGGGCCACCAACCCGGCCGACGCGGCGCGGCGCATCGCCGGCGAACTGGCCTGACGCCGGACGGAGGACTGACATGGCGGTGCAGGTCAAGATTTGCGGCCTTAACGACGAGGACGCCATCGACGCGGCGCTGGAAGCCGGTGCCGACTATTTGGGCTTCGTCTTCTTCGACAAAAGCCCGCGCGCGGTGACCGCCGAGCAGGCGGCCGAGCTGACCCAGTTCATCGAGGGCGCGCAGAAGGTCGGCCTGTTCGTCGATCCCGACGATGCGTTGCTGGACGAGGTCACCGCCCATCTGCGGCTGGACCTGCTGCAGTTCCACGGGTCCGAGACTCCCGAACGGCTGGCCCAGGTGCGCGCCGAATACGGCGTGCCGGTGATGAAGGTGATCCCGGTGGCCACCGCCGACGATCTGGCCGCCGCCGAAGCGTTCGTGGACGTGGTCGATCTGTTGCTGTTCGACGCCAAGCCGCCCAAAGGATCGGACCTGCCGGGCGGCAACGCCGTCAGCTTCGACTGGTCCATCCTGAAGGGCTTCACCTGCAAGGTGCCGTGGATGCTGGCCGGCGGCCTGACCGCCGCCAACGTGGCCGAAGCCATCAAGGCCACCGGCGCCAAGGCGGTGGACGTGTCGTCGGGCGTGGAAACCAGCCCGGGCGTCAAGGACCCCGGCAAGGTTCGCGCCTTCATCGCGGCGGCCAAGGGGGAATAGGCGCGCCGCCACCGGACGGGGGAAACGGGGACCATGGGGGCCGACACGGCAGCCACAGGCCATCGAAGCCCGGCTTTCGCCGTGCTGGGCATCGCCGCGCTGGGGGCGCTGATCTGGCTGCTCGCCCTGGGCGTGCCCACCAGCCATGCGGTGGCGGTGAACGACAGCGACAGCTGGATGCATGTGGTGCGCCTGCTGGAGATCCTGGAGCGCGGCGCCTGGAACCACGGCATCACCCTGCGCGACGGCGCCCCCACCGGCTATGCCCTGCATTGGAGCATGCCGCTGGACCTTCTGGTTCTCGGCGCGGCGGCGCCACTGGCGGCAAGCCAGGGGTGGGAAGCGGCCATCCGGGCCATCGCCCCCTATGTGGGCGCCATCACCGGCATCCTGCTGATCGTCGCCATGGCCTGGGCCATCCTTCCGGCCGGGCGTCTGGCCGCCGGGCTGGCGGTGATCTTCACCGCCACCGCGCTTCCCGTGCTGGGCTATGGCCGCCTGGGCGTCTGCGACCACCACCTGCTGATCGAGGCCGTTTCGGTGGCCGCTGTCGCCGCCGCCTGGCGGGCCTCCGGCAATGGCGCCCGTGCCGGCCTGGGCGCGCTGACCGGTGTCCTCGGCGGGCTGTGCCTGTGGACCGCCCTTGAAGCCGCCCCGGCCGCCCTGCTGGCGGGCATGGTGGTCATCCTGCCGGCCATCCTGGCGCCCGAGCGGTACCGCCCCATGGCCGCCGCCTATGCGGTGGCCCTGCCGGCGACCACGCTGCTGGCCCTTGCCATCGATCGCCCGGCCGATCTTGCCACCACCGACCGGCTGGGGCCGGTGATCGCCCTGCTGGCGGTGCTGGGCGGCGCCACCGTTGTGGTCGCCCTGCTGCCCGCCGTGACCCGGCTAAGCCTGCTGCGGCGCTTTGTGGCGGTGGGAGTGTTCGCCGTCATCGGCGGCGCGCTGTGGATCGCCGCCTTTCTGCTGTGCAAGCGCCTGTCGCCCGGCCTGACCGATCCGGCGGTGGCCGCGTGGCATTGGGGCGATATCGCCGAGATGACCTCGCCCCTGCGCCTGGGCGTGGGCATGGCGGTGGCTTTACTGACCCAGCCAATACTGGCCATGATCGCCGCCGCCCTGCTGGCGTGGCGCAGCGGGGGACGCGAGCGACTGCTGTGGGCCGCCGCCCTGGCCATCATGCTGATCCTGTTCGCCGGGGGGCTGGTCGCCGCCCGCCTGACCCTGCATGCGGCGGTGCCCAGCGCCGCCATCCTTGCCATCGCGTTGGCGCGCCTGAAGTCGCTGCGATTGCTGCTGCCCCTGGCGGTGGTCGGGCTGCCGTTCCTGCTGCCCGCCATCATCGGCACCGTTCCGGCCCAATCGTCGGGCAATTGCGTTCTGGCCGAGGCCAGCCGGGTCCTTGCGGCTGAGCCGGGCGCGGTGGTGCTGGCCGACGTCAACCTGTCGCCTGAGCTGCTTTACCTGACCCGCACTGTCCGCACGGTGTCGGGCACCTACCACGTCAACGCGCGGGGGTTGGGCGACCTGTATCATTTCAACGCGGCCGCCACCGACGCCGCGGCCAAGACCATTGCCGACCGCATCGGCGCCACCCACGTGCTGGCCTGCAGTTCGGGCGGCATGCCCGCCAGTCCGTTCCGCGACCGCCTGTTCAACGGCCAGCATCCCGACTGGCTGATCCCGCTGCCGCTGACCGCCCCGGAAAGCGGGCCGATGCGGCTGTTCCGCATCGTCCGCTGACCGACGATTACAGGCCCTCGGGCTTGCCCACCACCACGAAGGTCAGTTTGGCCGGGTCCAGCAGGCGCTGGGCCACGGCTTTCACCTGCTCCTTGGTGACCGCCTGGATGTAACCGTTGCGCTTGTCCAGATAGTCGATGCCCAAATCGTCCAACTGCACCGCCACCAGCAGGCCGGCGATGGACGAGGTGGAATCCAGTTGCAGGGCGAACGAGCCGGTCAGATAGGTCTTGGCGTCGGCCAGTTCCTTGTCGGTCAGGCCGTCGGTGACCATGCGGGCGAACTGTTCCCTGATCAGGCGCACGGAATCGGCGGTTCGCGCATTCTGGGTGGCGACGCCGCCGCTGATGACGCCGGCATGGTCCATGGGCGTGAGGTACGAGTACACCGAATAGGCCAGCCCGCGCTTTTCCCGCACTTCCTCGGTCAGCCACGACGAAAAGCCGCCGCCGCCCAGCACGTAGTTCATCACATAAGCGGCGTACCAGTCGGGATCGTTGCGCTTGATGCCGGCGGCGCCGAACACGGCGACGCTTTGCGGATTGTCGCGCTGGATCACCTGGATCTTGCCCGGCGCCTGGGCCTGGGTTTCCGGCACGGCAATGGCCGGGTGGCGGGCCGGCAGGGCGCCGAAAGTCTTGTCCAGCAGCGGCTTCAGTTGCTCGGGAGTGATGTCGCCCACCACCGAGATCACCATGCCCTCGCGCGTCAGCCAGGTCTTGGTGTAATTGCGCAAATCGGCCACGGTGATGGCCTTGACCGTGTCGGGCTCGCCGCGCACCGGCACCGCATAGGGGTGGCCGGCGAAAGCCAGCCGGTACCACGCCCGCGCCGCCACCGTTTCCGGGTTCTGCAGCTCGCGCGCCAGCATGGTGAGGATCTGGTTGCGCACCCGCTCGACCGGTTCCTTGTCGAACCGCGCCTGGGTCAGCGCCAGCCGGAACATGTCGAAGGCGGTGTCGCGGTTGTCGGTCAGGGTTTTCAGGTTGCCGCGAAAGTTGTCCTTGCCGGCGTCGAACGACAATTCGATGGCAAGGTCTTCCAGCTTGCCCTGGAAGGTTTGGGAATCATAGGGTCCCGCCCCTTCGTCCAGCAGGCCCGACACCATGTGGGCAAGGCCGGGCTTGGCCTCGACGCCGGCACCGCCGCGCATGGCCATGGCCAGCGAGATGATGGGGTTGGAATGGTCCTGCACCAGCCAGGCCTCGATGCCGCCGGGGCTGACCACGCGCTCGACGGTGACGGCATGGGCCGGCAGCGCGGTCACCAGCACGAACAGGAAAGCAAGCAGACGGCGCATCAGCGAAGCTCCTTGGCCGGAGGGGCCATCATGGGTTGGGCACGGGCCACCGTGCCTCCCTTGGCCGGCAACAGGATGCCGGTGACGCTGGCGCGGTCGTCCAGCACCGCCTTGGCGGCGGCGTTCACCTGCTCGGGCGTCACCAGGGCGATGCGGTTGGGCCACGCTTCGACGTCGGCGACGGTTTCGCCGGTGCTCAGGGCTTCGCCCAGCACGCGGGCGGCGGTGTGCAGCGAATCGCGGGCATAGGCGACGTTGGCTTTCAGCCGTGTCTTGGCGCGCTCGACCTCGGCCGCCGAGATGCCCTTGTCCAGCACCAGCCGCACCTCCTTGTCCATGGCGGCCTGCAGCTTGGGCACGTCCACGCCGGGGCGCGGCGTGGCGGCAAGGCCGAAGGTGCTTTGATCGACCGCCGTCGGGTCGTACCAGGCCGAGGCACCCGACGCCACCCCCTGCTCGACCACCAGCGACTTGTAAAGCCGGCTGGTGGCGCCGCCGCCCAGGATTTCCGCCAGCACCTCCAGCGCATAGGGCGCCGCCTTGTCGGGCGAGCTGTAGCTGGGGGCCATGTAGGTGCGGCTCCACGACGCCTGCTGCACGCGGGCGTCTTCCAGCGTCACCGTGCGGGCGGCCACCTGCGGCGGCTCGTCGGGGCGGATGCGCGCCGGCACCGTCTCGGGCTTCAGCGGGCCGTAATAGGTTTCCGCCAGGGCGCGAACCTTGTCGGGCTCGATGTCGCCGGCCACCACCAGAATGGCGTTGTTGGGGGCGTACCAACGCTTATAGAAGTCCAGCGCGTCCTCGCGGGTCAGCGCCGCGATTTCCGAGCCCCAACCGATCACCGGCCGGCGATAGGGATGGTTGAGGAACAGCGCCGCCTCGACCCGTTCGGTCAACAGCGCCTGGGGATTGTTGTCGGTGCGCGACCGCCGCTCTTCCATCACCACCGCGCGCTCGGTGACCACGTTCTGGTCGTCCAGCGTCAGGTTGCGCATGCGGTCGGCTTCCATCTTCATCACCGCTTCCAGCCGGTCGGCGGCGACGTTCTGGAAATAGGCGGTGTAGTCCGACGAGGTGAAGGCGTTGTCGCGCCCGCCCAGCCGTGCCACGATCTTCGAGAACTCGCCCGGCGGTATGGTGGGCGTGCCCTTGAACATCAGGTGTTCCAGCAGATGGGCGATGCCGCTTTTGCCCGGCGGTTCGTCGGCGGCGCCGACCCGGTACCACACCATGTGGGTGACGATGGGGGCGCGGTGGTTTTCCACCACCACCACCTGCAGGCCGTTGGCCAATTGGTACGTTGTGGGATTGAACACCTGCGCCGCCGCAGGCAGCGGTGCGGCGATGGCGAGGGCCAGCGCCAGACTTGCGATCCTCATTGTTCCTCCGGACGTACCCCGAACGCGTTGGTCGGGATATAGGCGGGGATGACGGCGATCACAAGGCGAAGTTTGGCCTATAGCCCCTCTCCCGCGTCGGGCGGGAGAGGGGCAAGGCGGTTTTAGTCGAAGATGCCTTCCAGCATGCCCTTGCGGCGACGCAGGATGCGCGGGCTTTCGCCGTCGCCGACCGAGCGGCCCAGGGCCTGGTTCTCGCGCAAACGCTGGGCCTCGCGGCCGGCGTCCAGCTGCTCGCCGGCGCCGATGCCGTCGGGCTTGCGCCAGAATACCAGCTTGTCGGTGAAGCTCTTGTCGGCGTCGGCCAGGTTCTGGGTTTCCTTGTTCACCAGCACGCGGATATCGGGCTGGATCTGCTCGGCGCCCGCCTTCTTCAGCATGGCGACGTCGCCGCCGGTGCGGCCCTGGGTGGCGATGGGCGTGCCGGTGGTGCGGCCGGCCAGGGCCTGACGGGCCTGGTCGCGGGTCGTCCCTTCCTGCGGGCGCACGCTGCCGGGGGCCGGCGGACGCAGCGAGTAGTCAGGTGGCATGGACAGCGGCGCGCGCTCCACCACCTGGAATTCGTCCGGCGGGGCTTTTTCGAATCCCAACGCCCGGCGGGCGTCGGAGCAGCCGGACAGAGCGATCGCGGCAACCACCGCCACAGAGGCGGCAAGCAGGGCGCGGGCGAAGGTGGGCGTGGTGTTGCGCATCATGGCCTTAGTTTTTAGTCGAAGACGACTTCGTGAACAAGGCGTCCAATACAAGCAGGACGGCGCCGACGCTAATGGCCGAATCCGCCAAATTAAAGGCGGGCCAATGATAGCCCATCACATGGACGTCCAGGAAGTCGGCAACCGCGCCCCAGCGGAAGCGGTCGACCACGTTGCCCAGCGCGCCGCCGATGATGCCGCCCAGCGCCAAGGTCACCAGCCGCGACGGCGCCTTGCGCATCCACAGCACCAGACCGATGGAAATGGCGACCGACAGCACCGACAGGGCAACCGCGTTCCAGCGCCCGTCATTGTTGAAGATGCCGAACGACACGCCCCGGTTCCACGCCATCACCAGATCGAAAAACGGCAGGATGTCGATACGGGTGGCCGAGTAAAAGGGCGTGTCGGTGACGCCCTCGGGGCGCATCAGCTTTTCGACCACCCACCACTTGGACAGTTGGTCGAAAACGATGATCAGCACGGCAAGGATCAGGCCGGGGCGCATGGAACGCGTCACGACAGCGCGCCCACCGCATCCGAGCAACGGCCGCACACCGCCTCGTGCTGGTGCTGACCCACCTCGGGCAGCACCTTCCAGCAACGCTGGCACTTGTCGCCCTCGGCCAGAGCGGGGGTGACGCCGACGCCGGCCACGTCGGCCAGACGGAAGGCCCCTTCCGGCGCCGCCCCGTCCACCAGGGTCAGGCCCGAGGTGATGCAGATTTCCGCCATGTCCAGCCCATCCAGCGCGGCGCGCACCGCCGCGTCCTCCACATAGAGGGCCGGGCTGGCCTGCAGGCTCGAGCCGATGCGCTTGGCCACGCGCTCGCCTTCCAGCGCGCCGGTGACCACGCGGCGGACGGTGCGCACGGTGGCCCACTTGGCCGCCAGAGCCTCGTCCTTCCATTCGGCCGGGATGGCGGGGAAGGTTTCCAGGTGCACCGAGCCGTCGGCCGAGGGATGGCGGGCCAGCCACGCCTCTTCGGCGGTGAAGCAGGTGAACGGCGCCAGCCACTTGCACAGCGCATCCAGCAGGATGTCCATCACCGTGCGGGCGGCCCGGCGGCGGATGCTGCCGGGGGCGTCGCAATAAAGCGCATCCTTGCGGATGTCGAAATAGAACGCCGACAGGTCGACCGCGCAGAAATTGTGCAGGTCGTTGAACCAGCCGTGGAACTCGAAACCGCCGCAGGCCGTCTTCAGCCCGGCATCCAGTTCGGTCAGGCGGTGCAGGACCCAGCGTTCCAGTTCCGGCAGCTCGGCCACCGGCAGCTTCTCGGCATCCGTGAAGCCGTCGAGCGCGCCCAGCAGATAACGCAGCGTGTTGCGCAGACGACGATAGATGTCGACCTGGGTCTTGAGGATTTCGCCGCCGATGCGCAGGTCGTCGGAATAATCCGAGCCCACCACCCACAGGCGCAGGATATCGGCGCCCTGGGTGCCCACCACGTCCTGCGGCGACACCACGTTGCCCAAACTCTTGGACATCTTGCGGCCGTCTTCGTCCAGCACGAAGCCGTGGGTCAGCACCGCGTCATAGGGGGCGCGGCCACGGGTGCCGCAGCTTTCCAGCAGCGACGACTGGAACCAGCCGCGATGCTGGTCCGAGCCTTCCAGATACAGGCTGGCGGGCCAACGCACGTCGTCCCACTCGCCGCCATCCAGCACGAAGGCATGGGTGCAGCCCGAGTCGAACCAGACGTCGAGCACGTCGAACACCTGCTCGTAATCGTCGGGGTTACGGCCCTGGCCCAGGAATTCGGCGGCGCTGCGGGTATACCAGGCGTCGGCGCCTTCCTGTTCAAAGGCGGAGACGATGCGCTCCATCACGGCGGCGTCGCGCAGCGGCTGGCCGGTCATCTTGTCGATGAACACGGTGATCGGCACGCCCCACGACCGTTGGCGCGACAGGCACCAGTCGGGGCGGCCTTCCACCATGGAACCGATGCGGTTGCGGCCCTGGTCGGGCACGAAGCGGGTGGCGGCGATGGCCGACAGCGCCTTCTGACGCAGGCCGGTGGTTTCCATCGACACGAACCATTGCGGCGTGGTGCGGAAGATCAGCGGCGCCTTGGACCGCCACGAATGGGGATACGAGTGTTCCACCTTGCCGTGGGCCAGCAAATTGCCGGCCTCGGTCATCGCATTGATCACCGGCTTGGCCACCGGGCTGTAATACTTGCCGTTCTTGCCCTGGGCCAGCACGCTCTGGCCGGCGAAGATCGCCACCGACGGATAATAGGTGCCGTCGGGCTGCACGGTGTCGGGAACCTCGATGCCGTTGGCCTTGCCCAGATGGAAGTCGTCCTCGCCGTGGCCGGGGGCGATGTGGACAAAACCGGTGCCGGTATCGGTGGTGACGAAGTCGCCGGCCAGCAGCGGCACCGCGAAATCGTAGCCGCCCTTGGCCTCGGCGTGGAACTTGAGCGGATGGTGCGCGACGGTGCCCGCCAACTCGGCGCCCTTCAGTTCCGCCACCACCGTGAAGGTGGCCTTGGCGTCCTTGGCCACCTGCCCGGCCTGATCCTTGAGCACCACCAGACGGTCGCCGACGCGGGCAAGGCTGCCCTCGGCGGCCTCGGTCACCTCGACCACCACATAGTCGAACTCGGCGCCATAGGCGATGGCGCGGTTGCCGGGCATGGTCCACGGCGTGGTGGTCCAGATCACCACGGCCGCGCCTTCCAGCGCCGGGTGCGACGCCTTCACCACCGGGAACTTCACCCAGATGGTGATCGAGGTGTGGTCATGGTATTCGACCTCGGCCTCGGCCAGGGCGGTCTTTTCCACCACCGACCACATCACCGGCTTGACGCCCTTGTACAGCGACCCGTCCAGCAGGAACTTGCCCAGCTCGCGGGCGATGGTCGCCTCGGCCTTGAAGGTCATGGTGGTATAGGGGTGGTCCCAGTCGCCATTGATGCCCAGGCGCTTGAATTCCTCGCGCTGGACGTCGATCCACTTGGCGGCGAACTGGCGGCATTCCTCGCGGAACTGCACCACCGGCACCTGATCCTTGTCCTGGCCGGCCTCGCGATACTTTTCCTCGATCTTCCATTCGATGGGCAGGCCATGGCAGTCCCAGCCGGGGATGTAATGCACATCCTTGCCCTGCATGAACTGGGTGCGGTTGATCACGTCCTTGAGGATCTTGTTGAGCGCGTGGCCGATATGCAGGTGACCGTTGGCGTAGGGCGGGCCGTCATGCAGCATGAACTTATCGCGGCCCTTGGCGACCTTGCGCATGCGGTCGAACAGGCCGATCTCGTTCCAGCGCGCCAGCAGGCGCGGCTCCAGCTCGGGCAGGCCGGCCTTCATGGGAAAATCGGTCTTGGGCAGGAAAACGGTCGACTTCAGGTCCACGCTCATCGGACGGCTCTTCAGTTGTCGCCAACCGGCACCATCGGGCCGGGGCTGTCAGGAAAATGGCGGGCGGCCAGCAGGGCGCGGGCCGCCTGGGCGTCGGCCTCGATCTGCGCCTTCAGCGCGGCGAGGCCGGAAAACTTCAGCTCGGGACGCAGGAAATCGATCAACGCCACCCGCAGATGCTTGCCGTACAGATCGACCGTGACGTCCAGCAGATGGACCTCGAGCACTTCGTCGGTCTTGTCGAAGGTGGGACGGCGGCCGAAATTGGCGACGCCGTTGTGCCACACCGTGGTGGCGCCCAGGTCGATGCCGGCGCGCACGGCATAGACGCCGGTCGCCGGGCGCTGGTACTCGCCCAGGGCGAAATTGGCGGTGGGAAAGCCGATGGTGCGGCCGCGCGCGTCGCCGTGTTCCACGCGGCCTTCCACTTCCCAGTAATGGCCCAGCAGCTTGGCCGCCTCGGCCGGACGGCCGGCCACCAACAGGTCGCGCACCCGGGTGGACGAATAGACGTCGCCATCGGGACCAATCTCGGGCGGCACGCTGGTAAAGCCGAAATTGCCGTCGTCGGCCATTTTCTGCAGCAGCGCGCCGGTGCCCTGGCGCCCCTTGCCGAACACGTAGTCGTAGCCCACCACCACATGACGGGCGGCCAGGCCGCCCACCAGAACGGTGGCGACGAATTCCTGCGCCGTCATTCCGGCAAAGGCGGCGTCGAAATGCTGCATCACCGCCAGATCGGCGCCCAGCGCCTCGATCAGACGGGCCTTGACGCGAAAGGGCGTCAGCCGGAACGGCGGCTGGTCGGGCTTGAAAAAGCTGCGCGGATGGGGCTCGAAGCTCATCACCGCCAGCGGCGCCCCCAGTTCGTCGGCGATGCGCCGCGCGGTCAGGATCACCGCCTGATGGCCCTTGTGCACGCCGTCGAAATTGCCAAGCGCCACCACCGACCCCTTCAGGTCGGGCGGCAACTCACCGCAATGCCGGATCAGGCGCATGGGGGACACTGGCGGATTTTTCCCTAAAACCGTGGACGGTAAGGGGTATCCGATGCGGCGACGAATCGCAACCCGCCAATGGAGGGCAAGGCGCCGCAGGCATCCCGGCGGCGACCGTATCGCCGCCGGGATGCCTGCGGATGGTCAATGCTGTTCGCGCGTGGCGGTGAACTTCACGTTGGGGAAGTCCTGCTGGGCGCGGTTCAGCTGCCAGGTGTTGCGGGCCAGATAGACCGGGCTGCCGTCGCGGTCTTCGGCCATGTTGGAGCGGTTGGCGGCGGCGAAGCGTTCCAGCTCCTTGGGGTCCTCGGCGGCCAGCCAGCGGGCGGTGACGAAGCCGCCGTCCTCGAAGCCGGCCTTGATGTTGTATTCCGATTCGATGCGGGTGGTCAGCACGTCGAACTGCAGCGGGCCGACCACGCCGACGATCCAGGCCGAGCCGTCCACCGGCTTGAACACCTGCGACACGCCTTCCTCGGCCAGATCGTCCAGCGCCTTCTTCAACTGCTTGGCTTTCATGGGGTCGTCCAGGCGGGCGCGGCGCAGCACTTCGGGGGCGAAGGTGGGAATGCCCAGGAAGTGGAAGTCCTCGGACTCGCTCAGGGTGTCGCCGATGCGCAACTGGCCGTGGTTGGGAATGCCCATAATGTCGCCGGCAAAGGCTTCCTCGGCCAGCTCGCGCTCGCGCGCCAGGAAGAACACCGGATTGACCAGCGCCATCACCTTGCCCGAACGCACGTGCTTGATCTTCATGCCGCGCTTGAACCGGCCCGAGCACAGGCGGAAGAAGGCGATGCGGTCGCGGTGGTTGGGGTCCATGTTGGCCTGGACCTTGAACACGAAGCCGGTCACCTTTTCCTCGGTGGGCTCGACCACGCGGGTGTTGGTCTTGCGCGCCAGCGGGCTGGGCGCCAGCCCGCCGACGCCGCGCAGCAATTCAGCCACGCCGAAGGTCTTCAGCGCCGAGCCGAAAAACACCGGGGTCAGATGGCCGGCGCGGAAACTTTCCAGGTCGAATTCCGGATAGCCGGCACGCACCAGCTCCACTTCCTCGCGCAGACGCTCGGCGGCGGCGGCCCCCACCGCCTCGTCCAGCTTGGGACTGTCGAGGGAGGCATCGACGGCGACCTCGGCGATGTGATCGCCACGGCCGGGGTCGAACATGATGACGCGGTCGTTGACCAGATCATAGACGCCCTTGAGGTCGCGGCCCATGCCGATGGGCCAGGTGACCGGGGCCACGTCCAGCGCCAGGGTCTTTTCCACTTCGTCCAACAGGTCGATGGGCTCGCGGCCTTCGCGGTCGACCTTGTTGATGAAGGTGATGATGGGCATGTCGCGCATGCGGCAGACCTCGAACAGCTTCAAGGTCTGCGTCTCGATACCCTTGGCGGCATCCAGCACCATGATCGCCGAATCGACGGCGGTCAGCGTGCGGTAGGTGTCTTCCGAAAAGTCCTCGTGGCCGGGGGTGTCGAGCAGGTTGTAGGTCAGCCCCTCGTGCTCGAAGGTCATCACCGAGGCCGACACCGAGATGCCGCGTTCCTTTTCGATGGCCATCCAGTCCGACCGGGTTCGGCGCTGTTCGCCGCGCGCACGCACGGCGCCCGCCATCTGAATGGCGCCGCCGAACATCAGCAGCTTTTCCGTCAACGTCGTCTTACCGGCGTCGGGGTGGGAGATGATGGCGAAGGTGCGCCGTAGCGCCAGTTCGGATGAGAGCGAGGTCATGGCGCCGGTTTTTCCCCGGATCGGCCATAAAATCAAGAACTATGCGCCGCCGACCGCATTCAGGGGCAGATAGATGTCGGTCACCGCCTGACTTTCCGCGACTTCGGGGAAGAAGGCCACGCGCTGGGCATAGACGGGAAAATCCCGCAACGCTTCACCGCTGGCCGGCAGCCACTGATCATGCAGGAACGCGATGGCGGGGCGCAGATCGTCGCCGCCGCCCACCTGCCGCAGCACGGCGCATCGCCCCGCCGGAATTTCCCCCGCCACCACCCCGGCATCGTTGGGCGCCACCGGCTCGTCGGTGGCGGCACACAGGTCGATGTGAAACTGTCCGGGATCGGGATGAAAGACGTTGAAGGTGGCGCTGACGGCGGGCCGCAGCCCCACCTGCTTCCGCCAGGCGATGAAGCGCGCGATGCTGTCGCCCAGCGCGGCGGCGTCGCCGCGATGCTTCAGCATGGCCACGCGAATGGCGGGAACGTCAACGATGCGCACGTGTTCGGCGCTGAACCTGCTTTGCATGATTTCGTGCCCCAAGCTGTCGGCCCGACGGATTGCCGTCGGGCACGGTATGGTTATACTCCGCCGCGCGCCGCCCTTCGCTTCGCCTCACGAGGCCGCCCCATGCTGAGCATCCCCACCGACCTTGACCTGGAAAGCCGATTGTCGGTGATCGCCCGCCGATTGGGCAAGACCTCCGCCGAATGCGCCCTGGCGGCCCTGACAGTCTGGATCGAGGATCACGAAGAAGCGCAGACCAACGCCCAGCGCCTGGGCGGCGGCGACGGCATCCACCGGCCGCCCGACGATTTCTTCGACTGAATCACCCCGTGCGGGTGCCGTGGGGCAGGCGCACGACGGTGAACCAATAATTCTCGATGGCATGGATGGCCTGGAAGAATTCGTTCACCTCCAGCGGCTTGGTGACGAAGCCGACGGCGCCCAGGCTGTAGGACGCCTCGATGTCGCGTTCCACGTCCGAGGTGGTCAGCACCACCACGGGGATCAGCCGCAGATCGGCGTCGTCCTTCATGGCCCGCAGCACCTCGCGCCCATTCATGCGCGGCAGATTGAGATCCAGCAGCACCAGATCGGGCCGGCGGGCGCCCGGCACTTGCCCGCGCAAGTAAGCCAAGACCTGCTCGCCATCTTCGACCACGTCCAGCGAGCAATAGAACCGGCCGTCCTGCAAGGCGGCGCGCACCAGACCGGCATCGGCGGGCAAATCCTCGGCCAGCAGAATGTGGAACGGTGGTTCCTGCGTCATGGTGTCCCCCTGACGGGCAAAGCGAGATGAAAGGTGGCGCCCAGGTCCGGTTCCGACTCGACCCACAGGCGTCCGCCGGCATTCTCGGCGATCTTGCGGGCCAGCGCCAGACCGATGCCGGTTCCCGGGTGCTGCGTTTGGGTATGCAGCCGCTCGAACGGATGGAAAATCTGTTCGTGGTAACGCGCCTGGATGCCGATTCCGTTGTCGGCCACCGAAATCACCGTTTCGTGCGCGTCCTGGCGGCTGAACACCCTGACCACCGGCGCGCGGTCGGGATCGCGGTATTCCACCGCGTTGCCCAGCAGGACGGTGAAGATGTCGATCAGGCGTTGCTCGGCCAGCCATACCGACGGAAGATCGCTCACCTCCAGCCGGGCACCGCTGGCCTTTACCGCCGGGGCAAGATGTTGCCACGCCACAGCGACGGCGTTGGCGCAATCCACCGGCCGATCCGGCGGCGGCAGGCGATCGAGCACGATGTACAGATGGGCGTCGCGCAGCAGGCGGCGCAGGTAATTGGCGCCCTCCTCAATGATGGTCAGCGCCTCGTCCAGATCGGACGGAAGCGGATCGGGCAGCCGGCGGCGCAGGACCTGGGCGTAGCAGGCCTGCAGGCGGGCAGGTTCCTGCAGGTGGTGGGCCAGGATTTCACTGAACCGCCGCACATCCTCGGTCAGGCGCTCGCGCTCCAGCTCGCTGAGCTTGCGCGACGAGACGTCACGGTCCAGGCCGATCATCCGGACGACGCCATTGGCGCCGAAACAGCAACTTGTGCCCGAGAACCATGCGATGGCGCCGTCGGCCCGGCGCAGCCGGTATTCCAGCTTCACCGACGGCCCCGGTGCGCGCGGCGCCATCATGGCATCCCAGGCGGCGACGTCTTCGGGCAACACCCG